>JBAYFM010000005.1 GCA_041667185.1 Patescibacteria group bacterium
ATCCCATAGGCGAGAGCTTCCGGACAAGACCAGGATAGTTAAAAATATTTGATTGAAATTATCGCGTCGGCTACGTCAAATTTTAGGCTCATTAAGCTTGGGCGTCAATCGAGATTATCAACAGACTGAATAATCATGGCCAACAACAGACGAGTTATTAACGTAAATCATCACTTCGCGCCGTATCTGCCGGCGATGAAACTTTTAGCCGCGTCGGGGGTGGCGATCTGGCCTTTGAGCTGGGCTTCCTTGACCTCTTCGAGAACGCGGCCGATCTCAGGTCCGGGCGCGAGATGCAGTGTCTCCATGACCTCGCGGCCAGTGAGAAGCTGAGCTGACCGGCTGCCGGATCCGCAGTCGGAGCGTTTTTCCAGGACCGAGAGTTCCGTGAGCAGACGATCCAGGTTGGAGAGGTCGGGCTCCCCGTCGCCAGGCAGGCTGGCCGAGGCGTCGGCGAAAGCCAGATGCAGGAGTTCGCGGCCGGCGTCGCGATCGGCCAAAAAGTATTTCGCGAGGGTGGTCTTGCGCACCTCGTCCACGCGGACCATGTTGGGGAACAGATGATTCTTGACGAGTCCGGCCAAACGCTCGGACGAGATCTTCCTGCCGGGGGCGGACGCGAGCTTCAGCCGGTCGGCGATCTGGCGCGCCAGGCCCGAACCGACCTCTTCGTGGTTGTAGAACGTGAAGCCGCCGGCGGCACGCTTGGCGGTCGCCGGTTTGCCGATATCATGCAGCAGGACGGCCAGAGCAGTCTCGGCGCCGGCGCGTTCACCGGGAAATCTGGCGGCGAATTCCGGACTCACAAGCTTGGCCATGGCTAGCTTGGTGTGCGTCCAGACGTTGCCTTCGCGATGGTGATCAGGCGACTGTTCGCAGGTCGAGAGCAGCCTGAGCTCGGGCATCAACTGAAACAAGGCGCCGCACTGCTCGAAAAGATCGAGCGCCCGGACCGGATCAGCGTCAAACGCCTTGAAGAGCTCTTTGGCGATGGTCTCGTAAGGGACGACCCGCTCGCTGATCTCGCGGCCGTCGGCCAGGACGGCGCGCTCATCGTTGATCCGGGGCATGAGCGCCCGGACCGCGTCCCAGGTCCGCTCCTCAATCGTGAAGCCGAGCTGGCAGGCCAGACGCGCGACGCGCAGCATCCGCGAGTAATCCTCCTGGAAACGCGCAGCCGGTTCGCCGACGGCCCTGAGCGTCTTCGAACGGATATCCTCCCGGCCGCCGTAGGGATCGATGAAGCGCTGCAGCCGCATATCCCAGGCGATAGCGTTGACCGTGAGGTCGCGGCGCGCGAGATCGCGCTCGATCGGCAGAGCCGGATCGGCCTGAACATCAAAATCGCGATAGCCGCCGCTGCCGCCGGCCGTCTCGGTCCGGGGCCAGGCGATATCCACCGCTTCACGCGCCGGTTCGGCTTCGCCGCGCTTCGGCCAGAACTTGAGGACGCCGAAATTACGGCCGACCAGATCGACCGAACCGGCCTCGGCCAGTGATCCCGACAATTCCTCGAGGGTCACGTTGCGCACCACGAGATCGTAATCCTTGAAACCTTGGCGTCCGAGCAGCTGATCGCGCACGGCTCCGCCGACCAGATAGAACTCGGCTTTCGGGAACCGGCCGTAAAGTTCGGGCAGGAACGCCAGATCAGGCTCCGACTCCAGGCGACGGGCGAATTCCAGTTCTGGAGCGAATTTTTCGCGGTGCTCTGCTTCCATAACGTGTAGAGCATAGCAAAGCCCGGCGGTTGACTCAACCGTCCGGGGCGCGATTGACAAAACGCAAATGAATTTGCATAATTAAGCCATGACCCATGTCTGCGGCTACGAACTAACGCTGCGCGCGAAAGGTTTGCGCCGGACCGGAGGGCGGCATCGCCTGCTCCGGCTGTTCGACGAGGAGCGGGCCTGGACGGCCACGGAACTCCGCTCCCGACTGGGACGGATCGACCTCTCGACCATCTATCGCAACCTGCACGAACTGCTCAAAAAGGACGTCATCAGCGAAGCTGGCGTCGCGGGAACCGAAACGCGCTATGAACTCGCCGGACGCAGCCACCACGCTCACCTGCTCTGTCCGCGCTGCTCGCGGACGGAATGCGTCCCCTGCCCGGTCAATCTCGCCGCCCAACACCAATTATCGCTGACCGGACTCTGTTCGGCTTGTAACAAAAAACGACCATGACCAAGAAACGTTTCCGCCTGTCCCCGATCGCCGTTTTCACGCTGTTGGCCGCGATCATCCTGGCCGCGATCATCTTGCTGCAGAAACCGTCGGATCGCGGCAGCCAGGCGCCAGCGCCGAACAAACCGAGGATCGCCGCGACCATCTTTCCGCTCTACGACATCGCCAGGAATATCGCCGGCGATAACGCCGAGGTCGTGCTCGTGGTGCCGCCGGGAGCGAGCCCACACACTTTCGAGCCGCTGCCGTCGAATATCCGGGAATTGCGCGGCGCCGTGGCCATCTACGCCGTGGGGCACGGGCTCGACGACTGGACCGAAAAACTCACCGCCGCGACCGGCGTGGAAAGAGTCCTAGTTGATGACAGCGTGAATCTGAGCGACCTGCGCGAGAACTCCGAGGACGAGGACGGCCAGGCCGCCGGACCGGGCCACGACGGACTCGATCCGCACTACTGGCTGACCATGGCGAACGGAGCCCGGATCGCCCACACCATCGCCGAAGATCTCAAACGGCGGCTGCCGAACGCGGCCGCAGCCATCGACCAGCGCCAGATGCGCTACTTCGAGGAGCTGGCCGCGGCCGACCGCGAGATGCGGCGACTGCTCAGCGGCACGACCAATCGCAACATCGTCACGCTGCACGATGCGTGGTATTATTTCGCCAGAGCCTATGACCTCCGGGTCGCCGGCACTTTCGAACCGACGGCCGGCCGCGAACCGACGCCACAATATCTGAAAGAACTGACCGACGGCATCAGATCCACGGGAGTCAAAGTCCTGTATTCCGAGCCTCAGCTCGCCTCGCAGAGCATCGCTTCTTTCCTCGCCGACAACGGCCTCACCCTCGCGATCCTCGATCCGAGCGGCGGCGTTCCGGGGCGCGACAGCTATATAAACATGATGATCTACAATGCGCGCACCATCAGCCAAAACCAATAACACCAGCCGCGGCATCCCGGCAATCTCGATCCGGGATTGCGTGGTCGCTTACGGCGACAATATCGTCATTGACGGCATCTCTTTGGATATCAATCAAGGCAGCATCGCCGCGGTCATCGGACCGAATGGTTCGGGCAAGACGACCCTGATCAAAGCGATCATCGACCTCGTGCCGATGAAAAGCGGCGACATCCGCATCCTCGGCAAGCACCTGCACAGCGTCCGCCAAATGATCGGCTACGTTCCCCAGCGCTTCGACTTCGACCGTTATTTTCCCATGACCGTCGGCGAATTCCTGGATCTCGCGCGCCGCATCCATTGCCAAAAACATTTCCCGGCGTCGCGCGTCGAACACAAACTGCGCGAGGTCGGCCTGCCCAAAGAGACGCTGTACAAGCATCTCGGCGAACTTTCGGGCGGCCAGCTGCAGCGCGTGCTTATTGCTCAAGCGCTCATTAACGATCCCTCGATCCTCTTCCTCGACGAACCGTCGGCCGGCATCGACATCATGGGCGAAGCGGCGTTCTTCGAGATCCTGAAACACCTCAAGACCGAACACGACACCACGATCATCATGGTCTCGCATGACATCACCATGATCTCCCACATCGTCGACACGGTGGTCTGTGTGAACCACAAACTGCTCTGTTTCGGCTCGCCAGCCGAAGCGCTGACCAAGAACAAGATCGAGGAGCTCTTCGGCGCTCATCAGCACCCCTACAACCACCCCGGCCATGGCGCTGACCACGACCGGAAGCCGGCCAAATGACGCCTATGCCGCTCCTAGAGATGATCTCCTACCCGTTCATGCAGCGCGCACTGATCTCCGGCGTACTCCTGGGCGTCCTGCTCGCCTACCTCGGCATCTTCGTGACCCTGCGCAAGATGGCCTTCTTCGGCGACGGCATCGCCCACTCTTCGCTCGCCGGCATCGCCGTGGCCGTACTCGCCGGCTGGGCGCCGCTGCCGGTCGCGCTCGCTCTGGCGCTCTCGATCGCGCTCCTGATCTTCTGGCTCGAACGCTCGACCCGACTCCCGACCGACACGCTCATCGGCATCTTCTTCACGGCCAGCATGGCGCTCGGCGTCCTGCTCATGAGTTTCTCCTCCGGTTATCAGCCGGAGCTCGTCTCGTTCCTGTTCGGCAGCATCCTGGCCATTCAAAACACCGACCTCATCATCACGGCCCTGGTCGGCGGCGCCATCGTAGCCTGGCTGGGATTGTCTTTCCGCAGCCTGACCTACATGTCGCTCGCCGAAGATAACGCCGCGGTGGCCGGAGTCAACATCCGCCTGCACACCGCCGCGCTCTACGCCGCGCTCGCGCTTGCGACTGTGCTCGGAGTCAAGATCCTCGGCGTCGTGCTGGTCTCGGCGCTGCTCATCCTGCCAGCCGCAACGAGCCGCCTCCTAACGCGTTCGTTCCGCAGTTACACGATCGGTTCGCTGATCCTCGCCGAAGTCATGATCATCGGCGGCCTGCTGTTCTCCTTCCGCTACGATCTGCCGAGCGGCGCGACGATCGTCCTCATCGGCACAACGCTCTTCTTCCTGGCCGCGATCGCCCGCCGCCTGGCCCGCTGACCAGACCCTATGCGCGTCACCAAATCCGACGGCAAGCAAGTCGTCTACAATCAGGAAAAGATCCGCCGGACGCTCAAGCGGGCCGGTGCCAAATCGAACCTGATCCGCCAGGTGCTGGAGAACGTCAACCGGCAGATGCGCGACGGCATGACCACGCGCGAACTCTACGCCATCGTCCGGCGCGAACTGCGCCATCTCGACCGCCGCGTCGCCACGCGCTACAACCTGCGCAACGCCCTGCTTCGCCTCGGCCCGGCCGGTTTCAAATTCGAACAATACGTCGCCGCCATCCTCGCAGCCTACCAGTACGAGGTCGAAACCCCGGTCGAGGAATTGTCCGGACTCTGCGTCAACCACGAGATCGACGTCATCGCCAAGAAAGACGGGCGGACCGCCATGATCGAAGCCAAATTCCGCAACCGCTTCGACGAGACCGTCAGCCTCAAAGACACGATGGCGACCTGGGCCGCCTTCGTCGACATGACCGACGGTGCGCGTTCGGGCAAATGCGTCAAATTCGACGAATGCTGGATCGTGACCAACGGCCGGTTCTCCGAACGAGCCCTGATGTTCGGCGTCTGCCGCGGCATGCACCTCGTCGGCTGGGGCGGCGAGGAACATTCGCTCGCGCGCCTCGTGGACCACGCCGAACTCTACCCTATCACCGTGATCGACGATCTGCGCCAGTGGGAACTCGACAACTTCACGGCCGCGAACCTGATCCTGTGCCACGAAGTCGCCGGCCGCGAACCGGAAAAACTCGCCAAACTGGTCAAGCTACCGACCGATCGCGTCCGCAAGATCATCGCCGCTTGCGCCGAGGTCATCAGCGTCATCTGAAAACGCGCCGTCGGATCGAACCTGGAAATTACGGACCCCGTGGTCTGAAAACCCGGGGTTTTTGATATCCAACCGCTTTCATTCGCCGCAGCCCACCAACCTGCGCTAAAGCTGCGGTTGGCGATAGCTGGGCAGATATCTGGAGCCGCTGATATGTCTGACCGCAATACCCTCCGAAGTCTATGGGACGAAGGAGGGTCCCCCTACCCCCGCACTAGGCAGTGCGGGATATTCGCTGATCTGAATATCCCGAGCTGACGCTCGGGATCGGATTAAAGTGGCTAAAAAAAACGGCTCGAGGAGCCGCCTCGCGCCGCTTAAGAGACCAGGACGTAATAACGTTTGTTGCCGCAGTAGACCACCCACAACGCGTTGGCTTTCTTGGCCCGAGCGATGGCTTCCAGTGCCTCGCCCGGCGTGACGCTGAAGCGATAGCATAAATCGATGATCAACTCGCGTTCCTCGATCTTGAAGAACCTCTCGCCCTTAAAGAACTTCCCCTTGGCCTGTCTCGACGAAATCTTCATAGAATCCACGACGCACGAGACTTCGATTTCGCGGTTAGCCATCCTGACTGCCCTCCTTGCCGCCGATCCTGCCAGCTCGGACGACTGAAGTCAAGACGTCAGCGCACGCCGCCGCAGGCCTTTTCAGCCGCCAGAAAACCGCGAGGCCAAATCAAAACATCCGCACCGATCTAGCGGCGCGGATGTCAGATCGCGGCGGAATTACTTGATCTCGGACCGGCCCGAACGGCGGACCAGGACCGTCACGACCGCGGCGGCGAAGAGGATCAGGACGATGACGCCCAGGATGTACCAGCGGCGCAGGTCGGCTTCAGGGCTCGCCACGACTGCGGCGGCGGCCGGAGTGGCCAGGAGTTCATCGACCGTCACGGCGCGGGCTTCAGCCACGATGAACGACAACGGATTGCTCTTTTCAGTGATCTTGCCGGTATCGTCGGTCACGGCCACGTAGACCGTGTGCTCGCCATCGTTCAGACTGGAGCCCAGATCATAGGTCCAGTTGCCGTTCGCATCAGCGGTCGTGGTCAGGACCACCGGAACGTAGGAGTACACATAAAGCAGACAGGTCATGCCCGGCAGCGAGGTGCCCTGCAATCTGAGTCCGGCGCTCGCCGACCGACCGCCGACACCGCCAGCCACCTCGCCGTTAAGATTCAGATTCGCGTTCCCAGCGCCCGGCGTCCGATCTTCGGGAGCGCCACTGCCGGTAGCCGGCGCGACCTGGACACTGAAAGACGGGCTGACCTGGCCGGCGCCGCGCGGCTGCTCCAGCGGCTGACGCGTCGCCAAAGCCCGGACCGTCTGATCCGTTTCCTGTTCTGTTTTCTCGGAGCGGCTCTTCGAATCAGTCCCCCGGTCCACCTCGTCGCCATCATTGACGCCGTCGCCGTCGGTATCCGCGTCGTTCGGATCAGTACCGAGGATCTTTTCCAGATCATCGGGCAAGCCATCCTTGTCGGCATCGATAATGATGACGACAGCGGAGGTCTCGACGCCTGTTGCGGACGGAGCCGACGCCCGCCATTCGGCGTCTTTGGCCGCCGTCTGCGAGATGCCGATCACGCCAGGCAGATTCGGAATGACTTTCTCTTCAGTCGCTTTGGCGATGACCTCGTCAACTTTTTCCCTCGTCTCCGTCGGCATGTAACCGGCAATCGAGCGCGATTTGATCTCGTCGCATTCGCTCGCGGACCGGTCTTCGCAGCCGGGGAATTGGCCGTCGTTCTTTTTGCTCAGGAATTCGATGCAGGACTCTTGCGTGGCGATACCGGCTTCGGCGCAGGTCTTGTCCGCGTACGTGGCCTGGATCCAGAGCTCGCACTTCAGCGGCGGGACGCCGGCCTGGCGGCACAGCAGCTGGTCAGGAGTGAGTTGCGGTTCCGGCGCACTGCCGGCAGACGACCCGCCGGATACGGGCGGCGCGGGCGTGGGTGTGGGCCCGGCCAGATCAAGATTCACCGACTCCACGGCTGCCTGAAGATCGACGGACATCGGCGGCTGCAGCGGCAGCGGCGATAAGAGCGGCAATGGCGGCGCGGGCGGCAAATCCGTCGTTTCCGGCGACGATCCGGCATCAGGCACTTCGAGCGGCGGTCGTGGCGGCAACGGAGGCAGCGGCGGCGTTTCCTCGCCTGGCTCCGGCTCGGCCGGCGGCAATGGCGGCAACGGTTTGACGGGCAGTTCCTTGGCCGGATCAGGCGGCGCTAACGGCTGCAGTTCGGCTGGCGGCAGCGGCTTGGTCGGCGGACAATCCTTAGCGCAGACATCCGGCCCCTCGCCGGGTTCGCACTTGGCGTTGCCGCAAACGGAGACCAGCTGTTTCAACGGTTCTTCCGCGGGCTTCTCGATCGCCGGCGCTTTCACGATGAAAGATACCGCCTCGGAACCGACGCTGATCTTGCCGCCGACGCCGTCCGGTCCGGTGGCGACCGCGCGCAAAGTATAAGTTCCAGGCAACGGATCCGGGAGCGACGCGGACCAAACGCCAGCCGCGAAACTGCCGGCGTAAAGTATGACCGTCCCGAGCGGATTGGTCAGGCGAAATTCCAAAACATCGGCCGGCGCATCGGTCGCGGCTTCAAACCTGACCGGCGGCTGGACCGTGAAACCGGAAGCCGGCGATTTGATCGACACTTTCTCCAGAGCCGGCGCCAGCGGCTTCAGCAGCGCCGCGGACGCTTTCGTGACGAAACTCCTGACGCTGGATTCGACCATCGCCCCATCAGCCGAGACGCTCCGTACTTTATAGTAATAAGTCGTGCCGCTCGCAAGTTCCAGGAAAGAGTACGTGTGCCGCGTTTCCGAGACCTCCGGCTCGCCGGGCATGGGCTCGATCTTCTTCAGCGTCTGGCCCAACTCCGGACCGGTCCCGAACAGCACGACCGTGGTCGCTTCGATGTTGGTATCCCAGACAATGGTCGCACCATTCTCAGTCAGAGCTACCTCGGGCACGGACGGACCGGACGTGATGGCCAGGGCGGCAGTCTGCGCCTGCGCGCCGAAATAAATGAGCGGCACGAGCGCCAGAATGCTCGCGAGCGCGGCCAGAAACGGCAGATCGCGAGCTCCGAGATGAAACCAGGATGACGATGGCTTTTGTCCGGTCATATGTCCTTGAGGCCGCCGTAATGGCGTTCCTTGATAAATTCGCGCCGCTGGCCAGCGGCAAAAGAAAGATTGAATTAATTATAGCACGATTACGCGAGCTCTTCGACATCGTCCCAGACCAATCTGACTGCGGCTCTGATTTAAAACCGTTCAAACCATTCAGGCAAAATACCGCCGCTTCAAGCGGTTGGATTTGACGGTTCAAAGCCGGTTGATATAGTGCTCAAGGTCCTTTTTATCACGGCTATAACATGCGTCTGTCCGGCTCAGGAAACCGGCTGACGCCAGGAGGCCCTAATGGTTCCGAAGCTACCCCTCTGTCTGGCGCGAAGCGCCGCCGTCGCGTGTCTTATCTCCCTCATCCCGCAGTCGAGCGAGGCTGCGGCAGCGAAGAAGCACGCTGCGCCGACTCCGGCGCCCGCCTCCCTGGTCTCGGCTGGTCTCGACCCCATGGAAGAGAACTACCGCCAGGCCACCGCCCTGCTCTACGGCCAGACCGAAGACGGCGGACTGAGGATGCTTTGCACGGCCACAGCCTTCGAACGTAAAGGCAAAGTCTATCACTTCGTAACGGCGGCGCATTGCGTCTCGTCCGACGACACTCTCCACGACCGCGTGGATGTCGAAAAGACGAACTGGTACATCACCTTCGACGAACCCGAACGGAAGAACTTCTTCCCGGCCAAGGTCGTCGGCGTAGGCTTTCAGCATCGCGGCGATGACTTCTCGGTCTTCGAGGTAACCCTCGACGATGTGATCCCGGTCATCGGACTCGCCGAACATGATCCGGTCCTGGGCGAGGACGTCAGTAACTTCGCCTCGCCGCTCGGTCTAGGCAAGCAGCTGTTCCGCGGTCACATCAGCATGGAAGCGCTCGATCGCCCGATCATCGACGGCGACATCAACTGGAAAGGCGCAACGCTCCTGCAGATGAGCTCCGGACCCGGTTCCTCGGGATCGTCCATCGTCAGCCGCCACCAAAAAGGCATCGTTGCCTTCCTCGTCGGCGTGATCGCTGTCAGCAACTCGCCTAACATCGTGTCCATCCCGGTAAGCAAGTTCAAAAAGTTCTGGACCGAAGTCCAAGCTGGTACCTACAAGTGGTATAAGCAGGACGATGCCGCCGCAGCCGCCGGAACTTCGAAGTCGAAGGTCGACAAGCTCTGGAAACGCATCCATGTCGACGGTATCATCTACACCATCGGCAACGACGAACTCGATGAATCTTCCCAACCCTGATCGGAGCCAGCTACCAAGCCGCCCCGCCACAGCCGCCCCTCGCGCACCAGCGAGGGGATTTTTTTATCCCGACCAAACGCCCGCGCCGACGATCAAAAAACCGGTCCCGCGCGGGACCGGCGCCATCATTCATCAGGATCGCGTTCACCTGATCGGCAGAAAAATATCGTCGCAATCGTAACCGTTCAAAGCGCCACCATTCGGCCCGAATGACAACACTGCGACTGTCTGCGGCTGGACGGTCTTGGTCGCACAATTATCATAAGGCACGTAATCCGGATCGAACCAATAATCGTGGCTCCAGGGATCCTGCGCGATGTTCAAATACGGACCCGTCCAATTTTGGACATCCTTGGCGCTCCAAAAACAACCATTGCCCTGATCGCCGACCACCGGACTCGCGAGAAGACCGGCTTGGACGCCGGTGATCAGAACTTCGGGATTAGCGACCTGATTCGGCCGACAACCGTTGGGCCATTTGCCGGTATCGGATTCGAGCAGCGTGATCGCCGTCCGGATCTGTTTCAGATCCCCCAGCGCCTTGTTGTGCTGTGCCAAAGCGCGCGCCCGGACCGTACTTATGACAGCCAGAGTCGACAAAACACCGATGATGCTGATGACCACCAAAAGTTCAATGAGAGTGAAAGCTTTTCTGCTGGATCTGAAATATCTGGACATACGCCGCCATTCCCGGCCGACGCCGTCCTATTTCACCCCGTGGCCGAACTCCTCGTCTTCTTCATCAGCGTCAGCATCGGCCTTGGTCTTATGGGTGCGGCCGTCAATATGATTCGGCGGAGCGTAAAGCGTATAGACCTTGAGCGGCTCCGTGCCGGTGTTCACGAAATTATGCTCCGTGCCGGGAGTCACGATGACGACATCGCCAGGAGCGATCGGCGACCGCTGGCCGTTCAGGATTGTTTCGCCATGACCTGACAGGAAGAACAGTGTCTGCTCGACGTTCGGATGCGTTTCCTTGCCGATCTCGCCGCCTGGCGGAATAGCCATGACCACAAGCTGACTCTTCTGGCCGGTGAACAAGACCTGACGGAACAGGTCGTTCGCTTTCGTCAGATTGATGATATTTCCGATGTAACTCATATGAGATTGATGAATACTTACCGCGCAAGTATATCATACCGTATCTCAAAAAACATCGCCGCTTCCAACCGCGATCCGGAATGAAAGATAAAAAAACCGCCAAGCTCAGCTTGGCGGCTGGGGGAGGACGGTCAGTGAAGGTCGAAATCCACGACGACGCCGTAATGATCGGACATGTTAGTCTGAACCTGTTGGCTCGTCCAATCCAGGATACTGACCGTCTGATCAAAGACACGGAAAGCCTGCAGCGGTTCGAGGCCGCCTCCTTTCGGCGGATTGCGAACCAGCGCGTGATCGATCAGGATGTTGCTTTTGGAGACGTTCAGATAATTGCTGTCGCAGCAGCTGCAGAACGCCGGTTCGGCGTATTCCACCGGACTGACGAAACCGAGATCTGCGGTCAGTTTCCATGACGACCACATGAGCGCGGCATTGACCGGATCATTGCGCTGGCCGAAATTCATGTCGCCGATGAGGAGCTCTGGGCGCCCCTCTGAACGGAACTTCAGCTTCTCGGAGATCAGCTCGATCTGCGCGCGCTGCTCGTCGCTCCAATCGCTGAAGGCCGGATGGGTCGGCGAGACGTCATTCCTGGACGACAGATGCGTGCAGGCCACTTCGACGGAGCCATGGCCGGGAACTTCGACCCTGGCCATGAGAGCGACGCGATTGGCGCCGCTCGATGGCAGATGTTCGACGCCCTTATCGATGAGCGGCCAACGCGAGGCCAAAATGATGCCATTGCGCCCGCCGTAGGTCCTGGAAGCGCCGGCGCCCGCGCCAGTGCAAGTCTCGACGACCTCGGAAGCGCTTTTGCCGGCGCAGGCCGTGAGACAATTCAGGCAAGACCGCGAGTGCAGGTAGAGCTGGATGCCGCTCGCCAGACATTTTCTGGCGGCGCAGGCCGTGAACTCTTCCGCTGGTTCGCTGCCGCAATTCTTCTGGGCGCAAGCCAATATATCGTCGATCTCGCCGTCCGCGCAGCGATCCTTGCCGGTCTCGCCTTCGCCCTCGGTCTCGACGTAATAGACATTCTCCGGCGGCAAAGCAAGCGCGGCGACGATCGCGTCCCGGGCCTCTTTGGTCCAGACCTCTTGCAGGCAGACGAGGTCGAAATCCGAGTACGCCACGGCTTCGGCCACAAGCGCGATGCGTTGCGTGGCGAACGGCACGATCCCCGGCGCCAGGCCGGCGTTGAATGTCAGAGTCCTGAACAACGGTCTTTCCAGACTGGAAGCCATGGCCGGGATCGGCCGCATGAGCTCCATTCTGGAAGCGGCGCAAGCCGAACAGACCACGACTGAAACAACGGACAGGGGGAGCAAAGATCTCATAGCGCCACCTCCGGTGACAAACTGGCCTGCCTTTTATTTCCAATGAAAAGAACAACAGGACACCATAGACCCCGGCGAATATAAGGTCAAGGCAGGTGCTTGTTTATGACGATATTTTATCTAGAATAAGCAAAATCAGCCGCCAAAATTACTTTTTTGCTCACTGGATGATCCGATACTCGTCCGGCTGCAAAGACAACGCCTGCGCGATCTGCGGAATATGCTCCGCGAGGCCTCTGCCCATAAAGACCAGTTTCGTCGGGCCGGAATATCTTTCCAGCTGCGCGAAATCGCAGCGGCCGAAGACGCAATTCGCGAGTTCGATCCCCGCCGGCGTGCGCACCAGGCCTTTGATGCGATAAAAATATTCCGGCGGCAGGCCCTTGAACAACGCTTCGACAGCCGCGCGTTCATAACTCCGATCGGTCACGATCTGAAAAACTTCGACCTCGCGTTCGTGGTGTTCCGGATCGCGCCCCCGCTCGGCGAGCGCGACCTCTTCGGCTTTGGCGAACAGCCGCGAATCGATGCCGAAGATGACGTCTGGACTCACCCGCCCGTGGTTGGTCTTGATCTTCGGCGTGGTCAGATTCAGCTCGTAAACGTCGTCGAGCGCGGTCTCGAGCTGGCGCTCGGTCAGAAGTTCGTGCTTGTTCACGAGGATCAGGTCCGTATACTGGGCCTGGATCTTCGCAGTGAAACTCTTATCGCGGTAGCCGGTGAAATTCAGCACGTCGATCACGGTCACGATGCCATCGAGTTTCAAGGTCTGCGGATGACGATGGATCTCGACGGCGATCGGCGCCGGATAAGCCGAGCCGGAGGTCTCGACGATGATCCGGTCCGGATCGTATTTGGCGACGATCTCCTCGAGCGCCTCGCCGAGCCGGCCGACGAGCACACAGCACAAACAGCCGTTCAGGATCTGCTGGACCTCGATATTGCTTTCCTTGGCGAGCTGGGAATCGACGTCCAGGTCGCCGAACTCGTTCTTCAGCCAGACGCAACGATAGGACGCCGGCAGCTGCTTGATCAGATTCAGGATGATGGTCGTCTTGCCGCTTCCTAGGTAGCCGGTGAAGACGGTGATGGGCGTGGGCATAATTCAGTGTTGACGGCTGCTCGACTATTTATCCTCCGGTGCGGCGACGAGCAGCCAGCGAACATTCCGGCGGCGATGCCGACCATACCAGCGGCTGGTGAAATCTTTCATTCCGAGACGGTAACCGGAGCCGAGATCCGGATCATTCAGGATCAGTTTGCCATTCTCCAAGCCGATCACCACCGCGTAGTGACTGATCCCCTCTTCCGGCTCGCGATAATTGACGATTGCCGGTCGGCCGGCGGCCAGAGAGCGGCGCAGATCAGAAACATTGGCATTGCAGGCGGTCCGAACCCGAAGTCCGAAACTTCGGAGTCCGCGTGCCAGATCCGGACGCCGCGTGCCTGACCGGGAATTCGTATTCAACAGGACGCGAAGCCGCCGCTCGGAAACTCGCTGGCCCCAGAAACTCAAAATCATCCTCGCAGCCGCGGGGCCGCAGGTGAAGTCCGTGCTTTGGCGATGATACGGCACCTTCAGTTTCATATGTATATTATATCATCTGTGGACGGGTGGAGTTAGGGAGAGGTGGAGAGTGCTGAAGTGCGGGAGTGCTGGAGTTTTTATCGGGTCTCCCGCACTCCCCCACTCCTGCACTCTCCCGTTCGTTGAATCGGGGAGAGACGAAGAGGCGGAGTCAGATAAGCACTCTGACTCCGTCTCTCCCTGACTCCGTCTCTCCCACACTCCCTCACCCCCTCACCTACGCCACCCTCGTCAGCGGCCCGAAATGATGAACGACATCCTTGCGTTCGACGACGATCTCCCAGCCCCGCCGCCGCGCGTGGCGGTAGAGCACCATGTTCGGATTGAAACAGATCGGCTGCTCCACGAGCTGCAGGAACCGGATGTCGGATTGCGTGTCGCCCACCCCGATCGATCCCTTGAGCGTCAGATCGTTCCGGGCGATGGCGCGGCGCAGGATGACCGCCTTGTCCGAGATCATGTCCAGGAACAGCGTCGTGCCGGTGAACCGGTTGTTCTTATCCACTTCGTAGATGCGGCCATAGACCTTGTCGAAGCCGAGCTTGGCGCAGAACGGTTTCAGCACCTCGCGCGGCGAATTGGAGATGGCCAGCAGGAAATAGCCTTTCTTCTTCAGGTCGCGCACGAGGTCGCGGGTATAGCGGTAGACGCGGTCCTTGTGGAAATCAACCACGCGCTCGGCGACGCGCATGAACACATCGCTGTCCACGCCTTTGATATGACCCTCGAAAGCCTTGATGACCCCGCCGATGTAATCATCGTAGTGCCCGGTGCGGTCGAGCCAGCGCTGGTAGGGCTTTTCATACATCTTGCGCAGCTTCTTCTTGAAGATGCCGGCGTGGATCAAAGCCTCGGTGATCTCGATGAGCAGGCTCGATCTGAAGATCGTACCGTCGATGTCGAAGATCGCCACTTTGCGCTGGCCGGAGGCTTTTTTCGGCTTAACGATGGTCTTTTTAGCCATAAGTCGCTGGTCTTAGATTAACTTATCTTCATTATGTCGGTTCTCCCGGCCTGACGCAACCCGGACCGCGGACAGCCTTGATTTATCGCCCCGGCCATGGCAGGCTGGGACCAGTTCATTTCTGAGCCCTTTCCCAAAGGAGAAACCTGATGACGTTCAAACGTTGGTTCCTGTTTCTGATAGCCGCGGCATTCCTCTGCTTCTACGGAATATTGGCAGTCGTCGGCCTGCAGATGAAACAGCTCGAAAAAAATCTGGATGCCATCAGTAAGCAGATCGACCTGCTCGATAGTTCGATCTCCGCCGGCATGAGCGATCTCGACAGCCTGAACGGCTTCACCCTGAACCGCAATCAGCTCGATCTGATCGAGGGCTTGTCCCCAGCCGAGATCACCGGTTCCAGCTCGAATCATATCGTGCTGCCGGTCGACCAGCGGCTCATGAACGTCGTCTGGCTCTGCGAAGACCAGAAACCTTGCGAGCCCTGGTTCCTGCTTCGCACCATGCAACTCAACGCCGTGGCCAAAAATTACCTGGTCTGGTCGCCGGACCTCGGAGTCAAGTACTTCATCTCCGAGAATCGCGACTCCGGTTACTGGCGCACCGAGAATATAGGCGTCCACCGATTGCCCATAGAACAACGTCTGGTCAGCGTGAGCTGGATCTGTCCGCCGGACGCGCCCTGCGAACTGTACCCGGTCACGCGCCACATGGAGCGCGGCGAACAGGCTCGTGGCTACACTTTCACTGACGGACATCGCGCTTTCTATATCTGGGAAACCGAATGACCAAAACGTCTCATAACTAAAGCCGGCCCCTGCTCGGGGACCGGCTTTTTTATTTACTCGCTGAAACCACGGCCTCTACGGCGTCACCGGCTGCGGCTCCGCGGCGGTTCCGAGTACAGCCTTGAGATCGGCACGCGCTTTCTCCACAGCAGTCTTCCAATCGGTCATAGCCTTCTCGACCGCGGCGCGGCGGGTCTCGTTCAGCTTGACGACGTCCGGTCCGACCTTAGCGGCAGCCTGAACAGCCATCCGCATGTCGGCGCGAGCCTGCTCGACCGCGGCGCGCAACGTCTCGCGGACCAGCGTCTGGTCGGCCGAGGTCGAGCCACAACTCGCCTTGGCCGCGTCCTCGGCAGCCTTCATATCGCTCTGGAATTTTTTGACCGCGGCGTCAATAGCGGTCTTGCGAGCGGCCTTGGCCGCGTCGATCCCCTGGCGAAAAGCCGTATTGGCGGCATCGACGGCGGCGCGCCTAACTTCGCCGGCGGTCCGGATCGCCGACTGAAACGCCATGATCGCCGTCTTTTGGGCGTCGCCGACGAACTTAACCTGCAGCCGCGCCGCGACCTCGACGCTCTTGGCATCCTGTCCCGCGCGCAATTCCATGAGCTGTGCATCGCGTTCGCCGCGGCGCGTGGTCATTTGCTTGTCGACCTCGGCGCGTTTGGCGCCGAGACGCAAGGCACGTTCGGCAATCTTGGCCGCGAACCGTTCACTGGCCAAGCGGGAATTCAAAGCCGTACAAAAATTACGCTGTCCGGACGCTGTGGGTGCCGGCTGCTGCGCCAGGACCGCGAGCGGCAGAATCACGCCGATAGTCAAACCGGCCGCGATCAAAAATTTATTTGACCTCATAGACGGATTCGCTGAAAGCCTGGACCTCGCCGTCCGCGGCATTTAATTGATTCATCTCGCCCGCCTCGCCCTCCAGGACTCCGGCCTCGCCGTCGGCGTCGTTGAGGATGGCATCGACATTGCTGTCCACCGGATCGATCTTCGCCTCCTGTTGGATCGCCGGCAGCGTCGTGGTCGATTCCGGCGGAGTCGTCTTTGATTCGCAACCGGCTCCCACCGCGATGAGTCCGGCCAGAGTCGCCGTAATTAGCAGTTTATTCCTCATAAACGCCTAACGATTAAGTATTATTTCAAGATGATCATACCACAAAAATATCCGCCTTGGACATCCGGCGCCGGGCGGCTATAATGACTCGACCTGTTCCGATCCGTCACCTGAACACCATGCCGATCAGACATTTAGGGATCATCCTCGACGGTAATCGCCGCTGGGCGAAAGCCCAAGGACTGCCGACGCTTGAAGGCCACCGCCGCGGCTACGAGAACCTGAAGACCATCGGTCTGGCGGCCCTCGACCGCGGCATCGAGCATTTCTCAGTCTTCGTCTTTTCGACGGAGAACTGGCAGCGTTCCGCCGAAGAGGTCGGCTATCTCATGGACCTGCTGCTCCGGGCACTCACGAGCGAGGTCGGATTTTTCGTCGAGCACGGGGTGCGTTTGCGGATCATCGGCTCCCGCGACCGCCTGTCAGCGAAAATGATCGAGGCGATCGCCGCCGCGGAAAAAACAACCGCCGCCGGACAACGCGGCCAGCTCAACCTCTGTCTGAACTATGGCGGCCGGCTCGAGATCGTCGAAGCCGTGAAAAAACTCATCGCCGACGGGATCGCGCCCGAAGCCGTCGATGAGGCCGCGATCGCGTCCCGGACCTGGTCGGCCGGCATCCCGGAACCAGATCTCATCATCCGCACCTCGGGCGAACAGCGCTTGTCCGGTTTCCTGACCTGGTCCGGCGTCTACAGCGAACTGCTTTTCGTAGACAAAAACTGGCCGGATTTTTCCATCGCCGACCTAGAGGACGCGATCGAGGATTTCAGCGAACGTGAACGGCGCTTCGGACGTTAAGCCTGGAGACTGGGCGACGACAGCTGCGGCTCCGGAGCCGGTTTTGGCGTTGCGGCTGCCGGAACCGGAGCTGGCCGCAGCGCGCGCCAGTTCAGCCCGGCGGCCAAGAGATTGGCGGCGAGCAATCCGCCGATGAAGATCGTCGCTGGCTGGAACAGGATGGACAGGAACGAACCGATCGCTGCGACGGCGGCGAACAGGAGCTGGCCGCGCGGCGCGAGCGGCGAAGTCCGCGGGTCGGTCAGCATGAAGAAGACGAAGAACGATGAAATGCTGACATACAGATACAATTCCATCGTGAACGGCTGGCCGCTGAACCAGGATCTGGCGCCGAGCAAGCCGATGAAGACCGCGAGAAACGCCAGGATCTGGCGCCAGCGTCCGGTGAAGAAAGCCAGCAAGACCGAACCAGCGACGATCGTCAGCAGATGCGACGCGTCGATCCACCAGGAGAGCCTGACGCCCAGGAACAGGACGCCGCACAGCAATCCGAAAGCCGCCGGGTTGAAAATGTTCCGTCGCTGGATCTTCAGGAGATGTTTGGAGACGATCGCGATCGCCGTCATTAGGACGACCGCGAACATGGAACTGCCGGGCGCCGCAACGCCAGCGATGATGAGCCCGGTGATGAGTCCTGATTCGGACAGCGCCAGACGGCGCGTGCGGCGATAACCGACGGCAGCCTCCAGGACCGCGGCCGTGCTGGCGGCGAGCAGTAGCTGCCACAGAATCGCTTCCGTTCCGAGCCGCCAGACGCTCGAGACGGCAAGCAGCAGTATCAGCAGGATAGTGAGTTGTTTGACGTTCAATTTAGGCATAAGCGCGATGATTGATAAGCGCGGCGGCAAGTCTGGGACTGGCCTGGACCTCGCCGTCCGCGGCGATCGCCAGACAGGCGGCCCCGGCGTGGCTCTCGACGAACTCCGGAACCTCTCCGGGCGGCAGCAGGAAGGCGGCCGTGCTCAGGATGTCGGCGGCGGCGGCGCTAGGCGCGAAGACCGTGAGGCTGCCGGCGCGGTCGCCATTACGTCCGTCGCGGGCGTCAACCAGGTGTTCCCGGCCGACAGCGCGCGCCGCGGCCGCGCGAAAATAATTACCCGACGTACAGACCGCGCCGCTCGCTGTTTTAATGACCGCGGCGATCAGTTCCGGATGCCGCGGATCGCGGATGCCGATGTCCCAGGCGTCCTGACCGGGCGGCAATCTTTTGACCGCGAGATCGCCGCCGGCTTCGATGATCACCGCCGCGTCGTCGGCGAAGGCCGCCAGCGCCCGATCAAGCGCTAAGCCTTTGACGATCGCATTCAAGTCGAGCACGGAACGCGGCGGCAAGGTCACGCGGCCGCTGGCGTCATCAATGACGATCTGATCGAAAGTCGCGGCTGGCAGATCGCGGCCGACGAACCCCGGAGCCGTGAAACGACCGACGAGCGGATCGAAGCGGCCGCCGGTCTCGGCAGCAACAGCCAAAGCGCTTTTGAGAGCCGACATGAATTCTGGCGAAACGGCGGTCGCGAGTCCGGCACAGGCGTTAATGGTCACGATTTCCGAATCCGGCCGAAACAGGGAAAAGACCTTCTCCAGCTTTTCGAATTCCGCGAAAGCCGCGGCGGCCGACGCGGTCCAGTCCCGCAATGCCGAACCGGGATGGACCGTCACGGTCACCCGGGTGTGCATGTGCGTTTCCTCGAATACCAGCGGCGCGGCAGGCATCTATTTTTGCGACAAGGCGACGATCTGCGCGAGGTCGTCGCGGAACGCGTCGCTCGTATAGGTCGCGCCAGAGACGCCGTCGATCTGGGCGCCCTGGGCCGCCAAGGCCTGCTGCACCAGATAGGTCACGGCGTAATACGACGGCGGCGAATCCGGGATTGCGAGATTCTTGATGTCGGTCCACTTGCCGCCGGCGACCGTAACCTCGATGGTCATCAGCCCCCAGGGAGATCCGGAGCTGGCGGTATAAGCGCCGTCACGATAATTGCCGGAGGTCGCGGTCGGCGCTGTCGGCACGGGCGCCGCAGTATCCGCTGGTAACTGAGACTGAAAATCTTGAACTGGTCTCAAGGTCCGCGCTCGGTCATCATCGTCATCATTCCATTCATCCTCCCTTTCGCCATCATCGTCATCGAAATATCCGGCCGGCACGACAGGCCGCGCAACCTGACCGGAAGCGGCAACCGTCTTGGCTGGCAGCGGCGCAGCGAATTGCGCCCTGGCCGCCTGATCCAGGTAAGCCCAAAAAGACAGCAGTGTGGAACCGCACAGCAAACTCACGAGCCACGGCCGGATCTTGCCCGGCACTGACCGCCAGATTCCAAGAAAAATATTTTTCATACATCGATCATTTCGCAAAAATACGGATCAGCTCGATCTTCTCGCCGCGCGTCATCCTCTTGATCGCCGCTTCCCGGCGCAGCGCGGCCGATCGCGAAGCATACGCCTGGACGCAGACCAGCCGAGCCGGCCGGCGGGAGCGCACGTACTTCGAACCGCGTCCGGCATTATGCTCGGCCAGACGTTTCACCGGATCGCGAGCGATGCCGGTATACAAACTGCCGTCGGCGCAGCGCGCCAGATAAACCGACCAACCAGACATAAAGGCTGGCTCATTATAGCGCATGCGGCGGTCAAACGCCCAGTCCCGCGAAGGATGGATTTTGCCGGCAGATGAGGTATCATGCCTCCAGCAAGCCTATGAACCACTTCCGCAAGCCGCGAAAATTCAACCGCTTTGAGAACCGCCGAGATAAACCGGCCGGTCCGCGCCCGAATGACCAGCGCCAGGGCTGGCAAAATGTCGCCGGCTGGTATTCGAATTATCTCGAAGGCGCGGACACTTACCAGGAAACTGTCGTCTTCCCGGGCGTCCTCAAATTGCTCGGACTCAAACCGGGCGTGAGCTGTCTCGACATCGCCTGCGGCGAAGGCTCGTTCGCCGCCAAACTGGCGGCCAGCCGCGTCCGCGTCACCGGCTTCGACGCCGCGCCGGCGCTCGTCGAGCGGGCCAAGCGGCACGTGCCGCAGGGCGAGTTCCTGGTCGGCGACGCGCAGCACTTTCCGGCCGCTCTCCGCGGCCGTGATTTCGACGCCGCGACCTGCATCCTGGCCATCCAGAACATCCCCGACGCCGCCGCGGTCCTGAAGGAAGCCGCCGCGATCCTGAAACCCGGCGCGCCGCTGGTGCTGGTCACCAACCATCCCTGCTTCCGCATCCCCCGCCAGAGCTCCTGGGGTTTCGATGACGCCAACAAGACGCAATTCCGCCGCGTCGACCGTTATCTCACGCCGCTCGACGTGCCGATCATCATGAACCCGGGCCGCGGCCAGGGCCGTCCGGTCACGACCACGACTTACCACCGGCCGATCTCGGCCTACATCGCCACGCTCGCCGCCGCCGGTTTCGTTGTCGACGCGCTCGAAGAATGGATCTCGAATCGCGTCAGCGACTCCGGGCCGCGCGCCAAGGCCGAGAACCGCGCCCGCGAAGAATTCCCGCTGTTCCTGGCGATCCGGGCGCGCCACAGATAGCCGGAACGCGCCGCCGGCCAAAAGTATGCGCACTCTGCTCGTCGCCTCCGGACTCAACAAGACCTATGGCCGACAGACCGTCCTTGACGGCCTGTCTTTGAATATCCCTGACCGGGCGCGTATCGGCCTCATCGGCCGCAACGGCTCCGGCAAGACGACGTTGTTCCGACTGCTCGCCGGCGCGGAAAAACCCGACAGCGGCGAAGTCGCGCTCATGGCCGGCACGCACCTCGGCGTCCTGAACCAGAACGAGGTCCTGCCAGCCGACGGCGACGCTCTCGGCTTCCTCGCCGACGCCAGCGGCAAACCGACCTGGGAATGCGAACGGCTGGCCGCGCGCTTCGGACTCAAGACCGCGGAACTCGCTCTCCCGCCGGCCGCACTCTCCGGCGGCTACCAGATGCGCCTCAAACTCGTCCGCATGCTGCTCGCCGACCCGAACCTGCTCCTGCTCGACGAACCGGTGAACTATCTCGACCTGCCGACGCTGCTGCTGCTCGAATCTTTCCTGCGGCGCTTTTCCGGCGCACTCGTCATCACGTCGCACGACCGCGAAGTACTGCAGAACCTCTGCACGACCACCTGGGAGATCGAGCGCGGCAAACTGCAGATCTTCACGGGCGACGTCGAGACCTACCTGGACTGGAAGGAAGAGCAGGCCGAGTACACCCGCCGCACCAATAAAAAACTGCGCCGCGAAATCGCGGCCAATCAGGCGTTCGCCGACCGCTTCCGCTTCAAAGCCAGCCAGGCTTCGCGGGCGCAGAGCAAACTGAAACACATCGCCAAGCTGCGCACGCAACTGCGCGACCTCGACCCGAAACTCGCCACTGCGGCGTTCCGCATCCCCTGCCCAGCCGTCGTCCCCGGCACGGCCGTCCGCTGCGAAGAGCTCGCCGTGGGCTACGGCCACGCGACCATCGCCCGGAACATCTCTTTCGAGATCGTACGCGGAACCAAAGCCGCCATCGTCGGCGAGAACGGCCGCGGCAAATCAACCCTGCTCAAGACGCTCGCGGACGTCCTGCCGCCGCTCGCGGGAACCTATAAATGGTGGCATCGCGCCGACATTGGTTATTTCGCGCAGCACGCCGAAGAAGCGCTCCTGCCGCAGGAAACGGTCTTACAGGCGCTGACGCGCGCCGCCAAACCCGAAACTTCCGGCGAGCGCATTCTCGCCACCGCCGGCGCATTCCTGTTCCGCGAGGATGACCTCGAAAAGACCTGCGGTGTGCTCTCAGGCGGCGAACGCGCGCGGGTCCGCCTGGCGCGGCTAGTGCTCCAGGAACACAACGTCCTACTGCTCGACGAACCGACCAACCACCTCGACGCCGAGACCGTCGATATCCTCGCCCGCGCGCTCCGGGAATATCCGGGCACGGTCGTCGTCGTGTCGCACGCGCGGACCTTCATGAACGCTCTCGCGGAGCGCGTCTACGAAGTGCGGAATGGGACTTTGCGCCCTTACCTCGGCACCTACGAAGACTATGTAGCCGACCTCGCGAGCCAGGCCGAGGCCGAAGATACCGCGCTCATGAACGACCCGGTCGCCGCGCCCGACGCCGCGGCCCGGCGCGAACGCGCGGCCCAGGAACGCGACCGCCGCCGCTCTCGCCAGAAGCTCGAGGAAAAAATGAAGGTGTTGGAAAAAGAGAAAGGCGAGATCCTGAAATTCTTTTTCGAGAATCCGACCGACTACTCGCCGGAAAAATCGCGCCGCCTGGCGGAACTCGAAGAACAGCTGGGGCAATTGGAACAGGAATGGTTCCGTTTGGCCGAATGAACCCCGATTTTCAAACCCGCCAGCCGCTTTCCGGCAGGCGATTTTTAGCGTAAAATTAAAGCCTGAATAAATATTCGACTCAATCGAGGCGGCGCTTAAAACACGCGCCGCGATTCCTCTTAAACTAAAACCTCATGACGACACTGAACCCGCTCACCGCGGCCAAACCCTGGCACGCTCTGACCGCCGAAGAAGCCGTTGCGGCCCTGGGAACCGACGCTCGCACCGGCCTCACCGAAACTGAAACGCGGGCTCGGCTCAGCCAATACGGTTACAACCAGCTTACCAGCGCCGCGCCGCTGTCAATCATCGGCGTCCTGGCCAACCAATTCAAAAATCATCTCATCGCCATCCTGCTCGTCGCTACCGCACTCTCGATAATTCTCGGCCAAACTGTTGAAGCCACCGCGATCGGAGCGATCATCCTGTTCGCCGTGCTCCTTGGTTTCTACCAGGAATACCGCGCTGAGCGGGCCATCGAGGCCCTGCAAGAACTGGCCGCGCCGCTGGCCCTGACGCTGCGCGGCGGCGACGAGCGCAAAATTCCAGCCCAGGAACTCGTTCCTGGCGATATCATCCTCCTCAACGCTGGCGACCGCATTCCAGCCGACGCCAGATTGCTCGAAGAGATAACCCTTAAGATCGACGAAGCGGTTCTCACTGGCGAATCCGTCCCTGCTGAAAAAGACAGTCGCATAGTCATCGCTGACGACGCCGTCGTGGGCGACCGACGAAATATGGTTTTCGCCGGCACCAGCGCGGTCTACGGCCGCGGCCGCGCCGTCGTCGTCGCGACCGGCATGCAGACCGAATTCGGACTCATCGCCGGACTGCTGCGCTCAGTCGAACGGACGTCAACTCCGCTCCAGAAAAACCTCGCTCACATCGGACAGATCCTGACCAAAGCCGCTCTGGCGCTCGTCATCGGTATCGTCCTCCTGGGCGCCCTCCAGTCTCAACCCGTTCTCGAAATGATCATCTTTGGCATCGCGCTCGCGGTGGCGGTAGTTCCGGAAGCTCTGCCGGCCGTGGTCACGATTTCGCTCGCCATCGGCGTCCAACACATGGCCCGACGACACGCCCTGGTGCGGCATCTGCCAGCCGCCGAAACGCTCGGCAGCACCAGCATCATCTGCTCGGACAAGACCGGTACGCTGACCAAGGACGAGATGACGGTACGAAAGATCCTGATCGATAGTGAAACCGTGATCGATGTCACCGGCAGCGGCTATCAACCGGTCGGCGAATTCCTATCCAAAGGCGAACCTTATCCCGTGACTGCCAGCCTGCGGCTCCTGCTCCAGGCATCCGCGCTCTGTTCAGATGCCCATCTCGAGGAAACCGACGGAGTCTGGGACGTCAAAGGCGACTCGACCGAAGGCGCTCTTGTCGTAGCCGCCGAGAAAGCCGGACTCAAAAAAGTTTTTCTCGACGAGCGGCACCGGCGCGTAGCCGAGATCCCCTTCAACTCCGACAGCAAACGAATGACCACGCTTCATGAGACCGCGGCCGGAACCATGGCTTATGGCAAAGGCGCCGCCGAAGTGATCCTGGCGTCCTCGAACCGCTATCAGGTCGGCGACGAAGTGCGGCCGCTCACGGACGAAACGCGCGCCGCCATTCTTGAGACGGCCGAGATATTCGCGGCCCAAGCCCTGCGCGTGGTCGGAGTCGCCTACGCCGCGACGCCAGACATTGCGCTCGCAGAAACGGACATGGTGTTTCTGGGACTACTTGGGATGATGGATCCGCCGCGGCCAGAGGCCGGACCAGCGATCGCCCGCTGCCATGAAGCCGGCATCCGCGTAATGATGATCACTGGCGATCACCCAACGACAGCCAAAGCTGTGGCGCAGGAACTCGGACTTCTGCCGCCAGGCGCGAAGACGCTGACCGGCAAAGAGATCGCCGCGCTGAGCGAAACCGAACTCGAGGAACGCCTCCAGGATACGGCTGTCTGCGCCCGCGTCTCGCCCGCACACAAGCTGCGGATCGTCGCGGCATTGCAGCGTCTCGGTCACGTCGTGGCCATGACCGGCGACGGCGTGAATGACGCGCCAGCGCTCAAAAAAGCCGACATCGGCATCGCCATGGGCATCACGGGCACCGATGTCTCTCGGGAAGCCGCCGACATGACGCTCACCGACGATAATTTTGCTTCCATCGTCGCCGCCGTTGAGGAAGGCCGGATCATCTACGACAACATCAAAAAATATCTAAGTTATCTGCTCTCGTCGAACATCGGCGAAATCGGACTCGTGACTGGCGCCTCGCTCCTGGGTTTACCGCTGCCGCTCGCCGCCACCCAGATCCTCTACGTGAATCTCGCGACCGACGGACTCCCCGCTCTCGCCCTAGCATTCGATCCGTCGGAAAATGACACCATGCGCCGGCCGCCGCGCCGGCCGAACGATAACATCTTCAGCCGTCGGCTGATCGTGCTCATGACGACCGGCGGCCTCTGGTCCACACTCGTAAACCTGGGCCTGTTCGTTTGGTATCGCGACTCCGGCCACAGCACCGCCGAAACCATGACCATGGTATTCGTCTCGCTCGTCCTGATCCAATTCTTCAAAGCTTACAGTTTCCGTTCAATCCGCCATTCACTCTGGTCGCGGCCGTTCGCTAATCACGCTCTGAACTGGTCGATCGCCGCCGGCCTGCTCCTGCTGGGGCTCGTCATCTACCTGCCTTTCTTACATGCGCCGCTCAATACCATCGCTTTGGCTGGTGGCGACTGGCTAGTCGCTATCGTCGGTGCTGCCACGGTCCTACCGGTCCTGGAGCTCGCCAAAAAACTCCTGCGGCGCGCGCCATAGGCGTTCGGGTAATTTTAAAACGGCCGCGATCATGATTGCGGCCGTTTTTTCGAACTCGCCGCCAGTCGGCTAAAACCACGCGCGACCAGAAAACCGACTGCCAGGGCCAGAGCCAAATCAGCAGCCAAGTTCATGGCCGGCCCGCCGACGAGTCCCGGAGCTTCAATATCAAAACCGAAATCGAACTGCCAGCCGCGGCGCAATAATTCCGGCACCGACAGAGTCCGGACCAAATCAGCCTCGGTATAAGTTTCGACCTCTTTGTGCAAATTCAAATACGGGAACGGCCAGCCGAAATAACGATTCGATCCGAACATGCAGCAGAGGCGTGGATACGAATACAGCGAAGATAGCGCGAACAAGACCAAACCGATCGCCGTACCGATGACCCGAATCCTGGGCATATTCCTATTATTGTCATTCCCGCGAAGGCGGGAATCCAGCGCTTCCTCTGAACCGGATAATTCTACCCGATAAAAAATCGCTCGCAAATCCGGTGCCTGACACCTTTGTAAAAATTGAGCTTAAATTGACCGCGGGTACCTGTCCCCAAAGCGACGCTCCTTGGATACTAGCCGATCAAAAAACCACCCCGCAGGACGGCACGCCAGCCAACGGCCAACGGCCAATGGCTAATAGCCGCCGCGCGGCGGACGGCGCTGCTGCTTGCGCTCGCTGTGGAGGCGCTTCTCATCAAGCCGCTGCCGCTTCTGGCCTCGGCTGACCCGAGTTTCGATGCGCTCTTTCTTCGGAGCGAGCGCCTCGGCCACGAGTTCCCGCAGCCGCCGCACGGCCTCGTCGCGATTCTGGGATTGCGAGCGTTCGTTCTGCGCGGCCAGGACGATCTCATCCTCGCTATTCAGACGATGGCCCGCCGCCGCGCGGATCAGCGCTTTCTGCTCCTCGCTGAAAACAGCCGACGCGCCGACGTTCCATCGCAGCTGCGCCTTGGTCGAGGTCTTGTTCACGTTCTGGCCGCCCGGACCGGAAGACCGCACGAAATCAATGTTGATCTCGCGCTCCGGCACGTCCGGCGTCCCCTGCTCCTGATTTTCCCGGCCGACCGCCTGCTCCTCGAACACCGGCGGCCAACCCTCGCCTCGGAATGGCATATATTTTAATTATACCACTCTTAGCCACCACATCGACTGCGACCTGATAATGATCCGGACGGCAAAAAATACCGCCACCATGACAAGACGCCAACCTCTCCCGCTGAGCAAATTTTTTTGCTATAATATAAGCTACGATCAATTGCGTTCCAGAAAATAGCGCACCGGAATCAGCACGACCAAAACACTGACCTTATGGCGCAAAAAAGCATCTATTTCGAAGGGATCACTGCCGAAACGGACGAATTCAAGCGTCAGAGCCGCATGCTGACGATCTATTCGGCGGTTCTGATGACCCTGATCTTAACGTATGGCGTGTTCAGACTATTGAACGGCCTCTGGGCATCCGGATCAGCCGAAATCGTATTAGGCACGGGACTCGCGGTGAACTACCTTCTCTTCCTGAAGCATCGCAACCTGACCTACGCGAAACCGGCAATTTCCCTTGTCACCCTGATCGTGAGCATCGTGATCCTGGTGAGCGGCGGCACCAATGGCACCGCCATCTATTGGGCGAATACTTTTCCATCCCTGATCTTCCTGCTTCAGGGCATCCGCGTGGGCCTGATCCACAACATCATCTTCTTCGCCTCGCATATCGCTTTCGCGTTAGCCGTGCAAGCCGGCATGGTGGAGTCATACTACACTTTCAATCAGCTGCAGCAATCCTGGGTGACCATGCTCATGTTGAATATTCTCGGTTACATCGCGGAAAGCGGCTGGGAAAAATCGCGCCGCACCATCGAAGCGCAGCGCGAACGTCTGCGCACGCTCCTCGCCGATCTGCCGGTCGGCGTCATCATGGTTGCCGCAGACGGCACGCCCTTAGCCGCCAACGACAGCGTTAAGATAATTTTCGGCCGGCCGATCCTCCCGACCATCAAAGCCAAAGATTTCGCGGAAGCCTACCACATAAGCAAAGAGAACGGCCAACCGCTCACCACGGATGAAATGCCGACGCTCGCGGCGCTTACGACCGGCAAACCGGTCATTCGCACAGGACTGTTCGTCACCCGCCCCGACGGCTCAGTGACGGTCATTCGCGTATCTGCCGCCCCGATCATCGACGCTAAGGGCAAAGTGACGGCGGTCGTGGCTGTATACGAGGACATGACCAAGGAACACGAGATCGATCAAATAAAATCCGAATTCGTCTCGCTCGCCAGCCACCAGCTCAAGACGCCGCTTACGGCGATCAAATGGACCGTCGAGTCGCTCCTGGACGGAGCCGACACTATGACCGCGAACCAAAAGCAGATGCTCGCGGACATGGACACTACCGCCGAACGCCTGAACCGCCTCGTTTCCGACCTTCTGAATGTCTCGCGCATCGAGACGGGCCGAAAATTCAACATCGTCAAAAAACCGACGGATATCGCGGCCGTGATCAGAAAAGCCGCCGCCGAAGCCTCTGTTGTGGCAGCCAAACGACAGGTGGTCATCGACGCGTCGAAACTGCCCGACGACCTGATCTGCGATGTAGACGAGGCCAAGATCCATGAGGTCTTCGCGAACATCATCGGCAACGCGGTGAAATATTCGTCCGAAGCTGGGCGCGTGGAGATCGGGGTCAGCGCGACGGACCAGCGCGGCCCGACCATCTACGTGAAAGATGGCGGCATCGGCATTCCGAAAACGCAGCAAGCCAAGGTCTTCCAGCGGTTTTTCCGCGCCTCAAACGTGGAGGCAGACATCGAGGGCACCGGACTAGGCCTCTACATCGTGAGAGCGATCGTCGAAAAACACGGCGGCCGAGTCTGGTTCGAATCCGAGGAAGGATTCGACACGACGTTCTTCGTCGCCCTGCCGGCCGTCGCGCCGACACCGGCCGCCGATGATCCGGCCGTCGCGCCCAAAACCTGACCAGCTCCCGCCGCCGACCAAAAACTACGCTAAAAATCGGCCTCGCACAGGCCGGTTTTGTTCATCGTGTCCGAAACCTGGCACTATTGACTTTTCACGCAATTCAAGCTAATTTTCAGCCGCGCTCTTTCCCAAACAGCCAAGGAGTACCGAATGATCACCGCGAAACGCGCGTTCTACGCCATCTTGGTCGTCCTGTCGTTCAGCGCCTGCAACAAGCGTCCCACCGAGAACGTCCCGGCCGAAAAACCCCGAGCTTCCTGGATCGGAGTCCAACTCGGCACAGTGACCGCCCAGGAACTGGCGGAAGCAGGGATCACGATCGCGGCAAATACGACCGCCGTCATGATCGTGGATGTCGTCCCGACAACCCCGGCCGACGGTGTCCTGAAGCAAAACGACATCTTGCTGAAAGTCGGCGCCGAACCGGCAACCGACTCTGATCGGGTCACCGAGACTATCCAGAAATCGCCAGCCGGCCAAGCGATCGAAATAACCGTGCTACGCGATAACCGGGAAATGACCGTCGTGCTGGCCCCGGAAACTAAACCGCTGCCCACGGCGCTGCTCGATCGCATCTACGTCGGCCGGCCTCTGGCTCCGTTGCCATCAGACGATGTCGAGGTCTTCGTACTGGACGGACAAGGCGGCATCGTGCCAGCCTCGAAGTGCGTCCCGCGAGACGGACAGACCTGCCCAAAATTGGACCATCAGAGCAAGCAGTTCGCTCTGGCCGCGGGCAAGGCCACGATCCTGCTGTCCTGGGCGCCGTGCGACCAATCCACCGAGAACACCGAGTTCCTCGCCGCTCTCAAGAGCTGGCATGACCGCTACGGCGCACAGGGTCTTGAGATCGTCTCCCTCATCCAGAATTCACCGTGTCGGTTGGCAGAATGCCAAAAATATATCCCGCTGCATCCGCACATGACGCTGGTGTACAATTACGGCCCCAGGCTGTTCCACGAGCTCACGGCTCCCAATGTCCTGGTGCTGGACAAGCAGGGCGTGGTCCGCGCCACGGCCGGCACGATCGCCTACCTGAGCGCGATCGCCAACGACGTGCTTCCGAAACTCCTTGGCGAGCCTCAGCAATGATCCAAAAACGGGCAGCCTCTCTGGCCGCCCCTTTTTTATTGCCTGATCCGCTGCGCCGGGACTACTTATTGAGCCACGTCACGGTCAGCTGCAGCACCGTCGCAAAAGAAACCCAAAGCAGATACGGGATCTGGGCGTAAGCGATCCAGCGCGCCTGCGGAAAGATCGCGACCATCGCCCAGACGAGCGTGCCCAGGACCAGCAGGATATCAGCGGCCGCCAGAAAATTATTCTTGAGTCCGAACTGGATGGGCGTGAACGCGAAATTAAAGATCAGGTTGAGGATGAACGGCAAAACGACGATGAAAGCGATCTTTTTCTGCGCGGCCAGCAGGAAAACGCGGCCGAACGAGACGGCGATCGCGATATACAAGACCGTCCAGACCGGCCCGAAGAGGTAAGCCGGCGGCGCCCAGGAGGGTTTCAGGAGTTGTTGATACCAGTCGTAAGTAGTCATAGGTGAAGTCCTTATTTTATAACCGACGCGCTCATGATGCCGCGGCGTCAAGGACACTTAGTGGCGTAACTGGCGTTCATACAGCCGGTAAAACACTTGCTTCGATCGGATCCAGCTTTCAACCAGGAGGAAATGCAGACGTTGGAACAATTAGACTTTTCGATCAGGTCGTTAATGGGATCGCAGCCGGCCAAACAGGCGTCATAGGGCCCCATACTATTATCAATGGCTTCACAGCCAGCTATACACTGATCATAGGCGTCTTGTTTAGCCTCTTCACAGTTCGGAGCTGGCGGCACAGGAGAAGGAGAAGGCGACGGTACCGGCGCGGGAGTCGGCACGATATCAAGATCGGGCATCGGCACGGGCTGAGGTCGAGGTTTCGGCGCGGGCACGGGCGCCGGCGGTACGGGATCAGAGTCCGGTTCCGGATCATCGAAAGGCTCCGGATCGACGAGAAGTTTCTTGGGCATCTCCGGGATCAGGAGCGAACCGAAAATGCCGTCCAGAACGCCGCCGCCTAAATACGTCATCTTTTTGAGAGGACCGTCGATGACAGCCTGTATATCCGCGCGCAGCGGCTGGTCCGGACGGGTTTTATCGATCGCCAAGAGCAGCCCCAGCACGTCATTCAAAGGACTGAGCCAGCCTGCCTTGGCGTCGTCGAGCGTATTCTCCATGATCTTGATCCCGGTCTTATCGTCCGCGACGGCTACGCCGACCGCCCACGGGACTTTCCAGCCTTTGACCGCGTCCAGGTCACCACGGACCATCACGTCGACCAGAATGGGCATGCCGACCGCGATCGCGACCCCGGCCGCGACCGGCAAGCCAGCCGTCGCCACCAGGCCGCCCGCCGCAAGATAGACCGGCAACATGGCGACGTTCATATAAAAACCAGCCGTCTCGTCCAGCGCGCCGCCGATCGTATTGAGCCAGCCGTTCGTATTCACGATCTTTTGACAGACGATGTCATTAAGCATGAGACCGCTCTGCATCTGGCTATCCGTATCGCCGATCACCATCGCCGAACAATCGGCTAAAGCGTCGGCCCTGGCGGCGGGTATGATCTCGAATGACGTCTCGTTGAGAGCCAGCATCCCCCGCTCCTCAAGCAGACCGAGGAAGCCGGCATAGAAAGCGTCGAGCCAAGCGAGATCATCGACGCTGAGGATTACCTTCGCTCCGCCGGCAATCGGCACGGCGACCCTGGCCTTGGAATCATCGACGATCGTCGTCACCGCCGCGAACAGCTCTCGCAACGACCGCTCCGACTTCACGAACGACGGCTTGAGCTCCGACAGATCGGCCGGCAGACCGTCAGCCGCTTTCTTGAGGATGCTCGCACTCATGGCCAAAAACGCCCGGGCAATCTCTCCTTTTCTGATCTTACCGGCATCAGTACCTTTCAAAAAACTCGGGATCGCCGGCGCATAGATAAAGATGTTCCTGATCTCGTTCGATGTCCGGACTTCCAACTGATTACCGTCATTTTTGACCTGAACCACCCGAAAAGAAACCTGATCGGGAGCGAACGCTCCTTTGGCTTTGTCGTACGCGATCGGCGGAACCGCGGCGATGACCTCGGTCGGTGTGACGCGTAGCGCCGGAATCGTCAGAATCTCGCCAATGTGCGTAGTGTAGATCACCGAAGTCGCAGCCGCTGCATCAAGACCCGCGCCTCTGATGGAAATAACATCGAACGGATAGACCCCGTACTTGTCGAACTTGATGGCAATACTGCCATCGGCGGGCTGCTCAATAGTCTGCGACTTCTGATCAGCGACCAGCGACGAATCATGTAATTTATTCCACAAAAAGAACAGCGCCGGCAGGCCCAGGATGATGACGACCGCTGCCGTGATCCGTGTCGATCTCTTATCAATTCTTATTCTCATATCGGCCTCGTTTTAGGTACGGCCCGCTTAGCGGAGAAAAATGCCCGGCGGGGGCTGAATTTCGCTTTAATTATAGTTCAATTCCAGCCCAAAGTATACGCGCAGCCGCTCCAACCGACTGACTTATCCCCAAAAGGTGTCAGGTACCTTTTGGGGATAACTTCGAGGCAGAATTGACTGAGAACGGCGGATGCCGCAAACTGACCGCGTTGTTCTTTCCAGGAGGTTACCCATGATCAGTTCGCCAACGACGCTTCGCGGAGTTCTCCATCTTTGGACCGAAACCGGCACCGAAGGCGGCTACTGGTCTTTCCAGGACGAGCGCTTCATCACGCCGAACACCACGCGCTTCTCCTGCCGCAAGTGCGGCGCCTGCTGGGACAAGACCAGCCACCCCGCCGTCCCGCCCGTGGACGATCCAGCCAGCGGCCACCGGACTCTGTTCGGCGATTCGTACTGCGCGCCCGGCGCGCACGACTTCCAGCTGACCTGCGCGGAAGACTGGTCCTACGAAGGCCTGCACGTCCTGAAGGACGGCGACAAACTGGTCATCTTCGATAAGACCGACCCTTCCAGAGTACTCTGGTCGGGTACGATCAGTCTGCGCCAATATCCGCTCTTCACGGAAGATGCGTCCGGCTACTGGATCCATGCCACCCAAAAAGGCATCGACCGCCAGCAATGGGCGGGATGGTTCTTAAGAGAATATCCGGCCGAGCTTACACCCGCGCCGGATACGACGCCCTAGTTCATCAGCTCTTCGGTTCACAACTCCTCCCGACTGGGAGGAGTTTATTTTTGGTTGATTTGACTTTACCGCCGCCTCGGATAACATAGCCGCAGGTTCTTTACATGGGAGATCATCATGGCAGAATCGTTCATCATCGCGATCGCCGGAGGATCCGGATCCGGAAAATCCACGCTCACCGACAACCTCGCGCACTCGGCGTTGGCTGGCCGCGTTTCCGTCTTGCGACTCGATTATTATTTCCGGCCCGAAAACCGCATACCGCTCGCCGCGGACGGCTCGCTCAATTACGACCATCCATCAGCCCTGGATATCCGTCGTTTCGTGCTGGATCTGCGGATACTGCGCCAGGGCCAGCCTGTCGAAGTGAACATCCAGGATCCGCGAATGGCCCGGATCGAACAGGTGGCGGAAGGCGGAACCAAGCGCATTCCGGCGGCACCCATCATCGTCGTTGACGGTTTCCTGGCGCTCTGGCCGCCGGCCGCGCGATCGCTATTTGATTTCTCGGTCTTCCTCGACGCTCCTGTCGACCTGAGGCTCAAACGGCGGCTGCCGGTCCAAAACCGACGCTATCTCGAAGAGGTCTTCCAGCCCATGGAGGCGCGCTACGTGATGCCGACGAAAACTTATGCCGATCTGGTCCTCAACGTCGCCGCGCTGCCGCCCGATCTCGTCCTCCAGCAGGTGCTGGACGCGCTGCAGCTCCGCCACCGGGAACACTGACCGCGAACAAAGCTTTCCCAAAGCCCGCTACCCGGGCTTTTTATTTTTACAGAAAATCATCGCGGCGGGATCGCGCCCGCTTGTTTTCGGCGAAAAACGGGAGTATATTATTCCAGCGCAGCCGCGAGCTCTTTACAGCCGACCCGAACGTCTGGTAATAATTATGCGCGCGCTCGGCAAGTATCCAACCGCTCGCCGCCAGATAAAAACCGATCCGGGGGAGTAGTTAAATGGTATAACTGCGGTCTCCAAAACCGCTATCGTGGGTTCGATTCCTACCTCCCCCGCCATCTAAAAGCAGCATTCCGATCCAGAATGCTGCTTTTAGTATTCCTGAAACTCGCTTGCCAAAAGCCGCCGGTTTTGGGCCGACGGCTTCCAATTACTTGGTCTCCTTGTGAGGCGCGTGCTTCTTGCACCATTTGCAGAACTTGGCGAGCTCCAGGCGCTCCTTGAGCTTCTTCTTGTTCTTCTTGGACTGGTAATTGACGCGCTTGCAGGCGGTGCATTCCAGTTTGATGAGTGATTCCTGAGACATATGATCTAATGGATAGTGTTCCGGGAGCTTACCCCCCTTTTCCAAATGTGTCCAGTATTGAGTGGAGCCACCTCCCGGGATCGAACCGGGGACCTACAGTTTACAAAACTGTTGCTCTACCGGCTGAGCTAAGGTGGCGCAGCTTGCCACCCGAAGCTTCCGCTCCAGACAGCAGTAGTCCCCCTTCGCTGAAGCTTCCTCCTCCGCTAAAGCCATGGAGAACAAATCAGGTGACACCCTTCGCCTTCTCACTTCTCGGTGTCAGGAAGCGGAGGGTGGTGGGCAGGCTAGGATTCGAACCTAGGAAGGCATAGCCAGCAGATTTACAGTCTGCCCCGTTTGACCGCTTCGGTACCTGCCCTTGCAGCCCGCCGCCCAAATCCTTGGACAGGAGCTCCCGCCTCGCGGCGGGTATTGGTTTACCACCCGAAGCTTCCGCTCCGAGCAGCATGTCCCCCTTCGCTGAAACTTCGGGGGACCACCCTTCGCTCTCTCATTCTTATGGATCAGGAAGCGAAGGGTGGAGCCGACGACCGGGATTGAACCGGTGACCTTCTCCTTACCATGGAGATGCTCTACCAGCTGAGCTACGTCGGCGTATCGCGTATGATTTTTTGATGAACTTCCTGAGCACACCTTATTAGAGATGCTCTACGGCGCAGGTCGGTCCGCGGCAGCGGACTGACATTATAGACTAAAGCGCCGGTGGGCGCCACTTCTCGCCGTATGCCGCCTGGTCCCTGGGCGCAGCCCAGGGCGGCATACCAGCTGAGCTACGTCGGCGTATCGCGTATTATTTTTTGATGAACTTCCTGGGGTTGTGTACAACTTTTTGACGACCGAGAAATATTATACCTATTTTCCTTTTTTGGGAATTTTTAAGACGGTGCCAACCGGCATCGCCGCTATCCTGTCGTATAAAGACTGGAGCTTCTGGTTGTCGGGGTTCGCCGCCTTAAGCTGACCGAACACCTCCATCGCCCTGCCTTTATCGCCTACCAGTATACACGCCTCTATTAACAAATCAAGATGTTTGGGGTTCGCCGGCTCATGGGCCACCGCGCCCTCAAGCGCCTCCCTGGCCCCGGCCACATCCCCCATCGCCCGGCAGGCGTTGCTCAGGTCGAAATAACTTTTGGCGATCTCGGCCTGGACGGCCGGCGGCGCCGAACACGGAACGGTCCGGCGATGATGATCGGCGGCGTGTCCGTGGGCGGATTGATCCTTCACGCTGAGCCGCACCAGAAATTCGAACGTCTCCTTGGCCTGGGAATAATTCTTGGCCTCCAGATAGATCTGTCCGAGCCCGCGGTAGGCTTCGGCGTTGCGCTGGTCGAGCTTGATAGCCTCCAGATATTTCTTCTCAGCCTCCGGCGTCTTGCCGAGCACCAGGAGTTCGGACGCCTCGGCGATCAGTTGGGCGGCGGACTCGCGGACTTCGGCCACGGTCGGAGTCGGCGGCACTGTAGCCGGTTCCTGGAATTTCTTCTCGAGCTGCAGCAGCCGGCGATATTGCGCCCGGAAACCGGCGCGGATCCGGCCGAAGAACGGTCCCACACGATCGCAGAACCGGCGCCAGGAGTCGATCGACATGCGGCCGACCCGTTCATGGATGATCTCTTTCTTCTTTTTATTCTCGCGCTCCTTGGGCAGCGTCGCTGTGTCGATGAGCGTCAGCTGCGGGAACTTGCGGGCCAGGATCACGGCAACGCCAAGCAAGCTGCCGATGACGATGCTGAAAGCCACGAGATAGAAAGTCATAAGATTGATCAACCGGCGTCAGCGGCGAGCTCCGCCATCTTCACGAACTCCGCGGCCCGAAGCGAGGCGCCGCCGACGAGCGCACCCTGGATGAGATCGACGGCCAGGAAAGCGGCCAGATTCTGGGTGTCGGCCGAACCGCCGTAGATGATGGAAAAATACTGCTCGACGATGTCGTTCGGCAGGAGGTCGTAAAGAGTTTCCTTGATGAGCCGGTGCATCGACGCGGCGTCGTCCGGCGCCACGGCCTGGCCAGTGCCGATGACCCAGCGCGGCTCATAGGCGATGATGATCCGCTGCGTGCCCACCGGACGATTGTCCTGCAGTGCGGCCCTGACCTGGCCGATGACCACGGAGTCGCGCTTGCCGGCGCGGCGTTCTTCGAGCGTCTCGCCGACGCAAATGACCGGAGTGATGCTGTGCCGCAAGAGAGCCGCGACCTTCTTCTGGACCATCGCGTCGGTTTCGCCGAGGAAACCGCGGCGCTCCGAATGGCCGACGATGCAGAACTCGCAGCCCAGCTCCTTGAGCGTCGCGGCGGCGATCTCGCCGGTGAACGCACCCTTATCCTCCCAGAAGACGTCCTGCGCGCCCATGGCGACCGAAGTGCCGTTCACGATCTTGTGGACCGCATCCAAAGACACGTGCGACGGACAGACCACCACGACCGTGTCGGGCTGGCCCGCGCCCTGGGCGCCCCACAGCTTCACGACCTCGCGCGCCAATTCGACGCTCGCGGCGGCGTTCAGCTGCATTTTCCAGTTGGCGATCAGGTAGCGCTTCATAAGAGCTCGGCGTGTTTCGTGAAAGCCGTTCCGTCCTCGTAAGGACCGATGATGGCGGTGGTCATGCGCTTGGCGCGGAAGATGTCGGCGGCGACGCGCCGGACTTCGTCTTTCGTGACCGCGGCGATCTTCTTGAGCTTGTCCTCGGGCGTATCGGTGCGCCGGACCAGGAGCTCCTGCTTGGCGTACCAGTCGGCGAGCTGGCTCGAATCCTCAAGCCCCAGCACCGTGCGGCCCTTGATGTTCTCCTTGGCGCGGGACAGCTCTTCAGCCGTGACGTCGGAGCTGGCAATCTTGTGGAGTTCCTTGACGATGATATTGAGCGCCTGCTCGAGGCGATCCTTGGCGAGACCGGCCTGGATGGCGAGCGTGCCGACATCCTGATACGGATTGGACGCGGAGCGGATGAAATAAGCCAGCCCCTCTTTTTCGCGGACGGTCAGGAACAGGCGCGAGCTCATGGTGCCGCCGAGGATATTACTCATCACGTTCAGAGCCGCGAGGCGCGGGTGGCCGTACGGATAGGCCGGGAAACCCAGCGCCAGCTGGACCTGTTCGGTCTCCTTGGTGAGCAGTCGAACGCGCGGTTTGTTGTAGCAGGTCCGGCCGGCAGCGAAAGGCAGATACGGCTTCGCGGCCTTGCCCGGCTTGCGGCTCCCCCATTTCTGTCTGATGAGCGCCAGCGCCTCCTCCTCGTCGAACTTGCCGGCGATCGCCACGACCGTGCGTTCCGGCGCGTAGTAGGCGTCGCGATATTTCACGAGCTCCTCGCGACCGATGCCCATCATGGTCTCGACGGTTCCGGTGATGCGGCGGCCGAGCGGCGTGCCGCAGAAAACCTCCTGCTCCATCAGTTCCTCGACGAGCATCAGCGGATTATCCTCGTACATGCGGATCTCCTCGATGATGACCTTGCGTTCGGAATCCAGGTCCTGAGGACGATACAGCGAATGATAAACCATGTCCTCGAGCATGTCGGCCGCCAGCTCGAGTTTGTCGGCCTGAAGCTTGATGTAATAGCCGGTGTAATCCTTGCTGGTGAAAGCGTTGTATTCCGCGCCGACCGCATCGAGATCGCGCGAAATGGACATGGTGTTGGGGCGGCGTTCCGTACCCTTGAACATCATGTGCTCGATGTAGTGCGAGGCGCCGGACAAGGCCTCGGTCTCATAACGCGAACCGACCTCATAAAGAGTGAGGACCGTGACCGAAGACACGTCCTTGTGGGGCACCAGGATGACGCGGGTGCCGTTCGGAAGCTCGATCTTCTTGTAAGCGCTCATAAACGGCGTCAGCAACCGAGCTTGGAAGCGAGATAAGCCTCGACCTCGGCGATAGCGACGCGCTCCTGAGCCATGGTGTCGCGATCGCGGACGGTCACTTTCTGGTCGTTCGGGGTCTCGAAATCCACCGTGAGACAGAACGGCGTGCCGATCTCGTCCTGGCGGCGGTAGCGGCGGCCGATGGAACCGGACTCGTCGTACTGGACGGACCAGCGTTTGGCGAGCTGCGCGCGAAGCTTCTTGCTGATCTCGGCGAGCGGTTCTTTCTTCGACAGCGGCAGGATCGCGGCCTTGACCGGCGCGAGCGTCGGATGCAACCGCAGCACGACCTCGACCTCCTTGTCAGCTTCGGTGGTCGTCGTGCGGCCGCCTTCAACCTCGTCGTAAGCGTCGATGAGCAGCGCGAGCACGGCGCGGTCGAGTCCGAGCGACGGTTCGATGACGTATGGCAGATAGCGCTCGTTCGTGACATCGTCGCGATAGCTCAGATCCTGGCCGCTCGCCTGCGAATGCTGCTTGAGATCGAAATCCGTCCGATTGGCGCAGCCCCAGAGTTCCGCCCAGCCCCACGGGAACTCGTATTCGAGATCCACCGTGCGCTTGGAATAATGCGACAGGTCTTCCTTGGGATGTTCGTAATAGCGGAACTTCTCGCTCTTGCCGCCGAGTCTCACGAACCAATCCATCATGAAAGCCTTCCAGGTCTCGAACCATTCTTCGTCAGTGCCGGGCTTCACGAAAAATTCCAACTCCATCTGTTCGAACTCGCGGGTGCGGAAAGTGAAATTGCCGGGCGTGATCTCGTTCCGGAACGCCTTGCCGGTCTGGGCGATGCCGAACGGGATGCGTTTTCGGGAGGTCTGCTGGGCGTTCAGGAAATTGACGAAGATGCCCTGCGCGGTCTCGGGGCGCAGGTAGACGACCGCGGCCGCGTCCTCGAGCGGGCCCATGAACGTCTTGAACATCATGTTGAACTGGCGGATGTCCGTGAGCTCGCTGTCGCACTCTGGGCACCTGATGTCCTTGATCGTCAGCGGTTTCTCGCGGAGGCCTTTCATTTCGCGCGAACGAGCCTCGAGCAGATGATCGGCGCGGAAGCGCTTCTTGCAGCCTTTGCAATCCACGAGCGGGTCAGTGAAGCTCTGCAGGTGGCCGGAAGCCTCCCAGACTTTCGGCGCCATGAGGATAGCCGAATCCAGCCCGACGACGTCGTCGCGCTCCTGGACCACGGCGCGCCACCAGGCTTGCCGGACGTTATTCTTGAGCAGGACGCCTAACGGACCGTAGTCGTAAGCCGAACCCAGGCCGCCATAGATCTCGGAGCCGGGAAAAATGAAGCCGCGGCGCTTGGCCAGGGCAACGATCTTCTCCATTTGCTTCTCTTTCATAATAATAAAAACTGCTTTTAACAGGGTCGTGCTGGATAAAAATAGCATAACGGCCGCTGAGTTACAATGAGATCGGCTTGGCCGGATCGATAGCGCCGTCTTCCCAGCCGCCGCTGCCGCTAGCACCACGGATAAGCTGAAGAGTGTCCCAGGCTCTCCGGGCCTTCGCTGGGTTTAGCCGAAATATTTTTGGGGACAGTCCCCAAAAAAAAGACTCCGTCACGAGTGTGGCGGGGTCTTGGCAACAAAAAAATCCCGGAAAACGAGCTGGAGATGGAACTTGGGTTATTCCGCAAGCGGACTCCCAAGCGACGGCGCTTCCATTGGTTACTGCCAGTCGAAACCGGCTGCTACCGACTTCTGCGCCACCTAGACCTTAGAGCCGAAGCCCGGCGGTCTAGGTACCCCCTCCATTTCGTTTTCCGGGATCAATTTCAATGAACATAGTAATGTAGCACATCCTTTCAAGATTGTCAAGGGTTGATGACAATTATTGCTGCGGGCAGACTCAACCGCGCCTTATTTAGCCTTAAAGTAGCCCTTGATAGGCCCTAGTCGGCAAGTTAACAATCTATAACAAAACGGCCGGCCCCAGACCGACCGCTTGGTTTCTTTGACTATCCGCAACGCTGCCTAGATGGTCATGATATCTTTCTCCTTCTCCTCCCCGGCAGACTTGATCTTGTCGTTGAAGCCCGCCACCATCTTCTCCAGCTGTTCGAGCATCCGGTATTTGTCGTCCTCCGGAATCTCCTTGTCTTTCTCCTTGCGGATGATTTCCGCCTTGGCGTTCTCGCGCACGCCGCGGATGCCGATCCGAGCCTGCTCCAGTTTATCGCTCATGATCTTGGCGAGCTCCCGGCGACTCTCCTCGGTCAGCGCGGGCATGGAGATGCGGATGATCTTGCCCTGGATGACCGGATTCAGTCCGGTCTTGGCCTCCTGGATGCCGCGTTCGATATCTTTGAGCAGGTTCTTGTCCCAGGGATCGATGACGATGGTACGGGCGTCGGGCGTCGAGATCGAAGCCAGCCCCACGATCGGCGTCCGCGCGCCGTAGGCTTCGACCTGAATGTTCTCGACGAGCGCGGGCGTAGCGCGGCCGGTGCGGAGCGTCTTGAGTTCAAGATGCAGGAACTCGATGACCTCTTCGAAATCGTCGACGAGCGAAGTAAGGATGTCGGACATATTCAGGAATGGATTTATTGCTTGAACTTGGTCACGCCCAGGTACAGCACCGCGGAATTACGCTCGTCGATGTGGAGCACCGTGGCCGCCCGGCTCGTAGGCAAGCGCTTGGTATTCCAGTTGGCTCCGCCGTTCGCGGTCTTGTAGAAATTGGTCGCGGTGCCGTAATAAATAACGTTGGGATCCTTGGGATCGATGGCCAGCGAATAGATGCTGACCGAACCCGGGGCGGTCAGGAGATCGATCTTCTGCCAGGTGTCGCCACCATCAGCCGAACGGATCAAGCCATACTTCGAAGCCAGGATCATGATCTTGGGGTCGGAGACGCCGAACGCCAGGTCGCTGAACTCGCGGGCGCCGGAGAAATCCTTGTATTTCTGGCTCAGATCATCCCACTTGGCGCCACCGTCCGTGGTGCGCCAGATGCCGTTCGATTTCGTCGCCACGTAGACGCGGCGCGAATCGGCGCCGCTCACATAGATCCGCATGATGTCGTCGTTGTTGAAGATCTTGATGTTGTCCCAGTAATTCCCGCCGTCAACGCTCTTCAGCAGATCACCGGCGCTCGTCGCGATCCAGACGACGTTCGGATCGTAATGGTCGATGGCCACAGCCTTGATCCGCTTGTCCGTCCGCGTATCCGTGAACGGCACGGTAAAGGTCCGGGAGCAATCGTCGGTCCGGAGCAGTTTATTCTCGGAAGTGGCGTAGATGATGCATTTGTCCTTGGGGTGCACGGCGATCGAGGAGACCCGGCCGCGGCTGACGGCGCCAGGCTGATACCAGGATTCGCCGCCGTCGTAGGTGAAATACAGACCCTGTTCGGTGGTGCCGATATAGAGCGCATTCGGATCCTGCGGATCCTGAACGATGGTCGCCACGGAGGCGCCGTTGAAATTGCGCCGCTCGCCGGTGATCGTCGGCATGGCGTTCTTCTGCGCCCAAGCGTCGCCCTTGTTGGTCGATTTATAGATGCCGCCGTCGCCCAGGCTGGACGTGGTGGAACCGATGGAGATGCAGCCGGCGCCGGCGAAGATCAAGACGGCCGCGGCCATTCCGAACAGGGTTAAGGACTTGCGCATGTTGCTCTGGTTAGGGGTTTCTTCGGATTTTTGAGCGCGTCAGCGTCCGTTCAGGCCGGATGCCTGGCGGGACTCTAAAGTAAGGACAATTTTAGCACGGCCTCAGGCTAAATCAAAGGCCAAAGCCAGCGAGCCCCAGACGCCGCGTAGTCCGATATTCTCATCGATGAGTTTGCGCGCGGCGATGGCTGCCTCGAGGACGCGGACCGCGCCGGCGGTCTGGAGCGCATCCGACCAGGCCGTGAGCGCCGGCAGCGCATCAACGTGCACGATCTTCTCGCCCGCGCCAGCGGCCACGAGCAGGACATCGCGCAGCAGTTCGATGAGCAGATCAAGGATCCTGTGCCCCTCGACCGCCGCCTCGTTGAACGGAAGTTTTTCCGGCACCAAACTCTCGAGCAGGCGCCAGCGCTCGGTCGGACCGGCGGCAGCGAGCTGCAGCAGCTGGTTGCGGCGTTCGAGCAGCGCTTCGAGCGCCGCCGGTTCGCGCCAGAGTTCGATAGCCTTGCCCGGGCAGCCGGCGGCGAGACGCGCCAATAATTCAGATCGGCCGATCTCGCAGCCGAGGCTGCGCAGATGTTCGGCGATCGCCGCGGCGGCCACGCGGCCGAAAGTCAGCACCTGGCAGCGCGACCTGACCGTCGGCGAGACCGCGGCGGCGGACTCGGCGAGCAGGATGATCAGGGTCTTGTCTTTCGGTTCTTCGAGGCTCTTGAGCAGCGCGTTCCCGGCTTCTTTATTCAACAGCTCGGCTCCGTCGAGAATCACGACCTTCCAGACGCCGGCCATGGCGCCGAGCGCCAGCCAGCCGCGCAGCGCATGGACCTGATCGAGAACGATATCCGCGCGCAGCTTGTCGGTCTTGGGATCGCGCCCGCGCTCGACGACGCGGAAATCCGGATGGCGGTCGAGCGGTGTTTCCGCGCCCAGGACCAATTCGGCCGCGCGCCGGGCCGCGGCCATCTTGCCGATCTGCGCCGGACCGGCGAAAAGATAGGCGTGCGCCAGCCGACCGCGCGAAAAAGCCCGGCTGAGAAGCTCCAGGTTCTGCTCGTGGCCGATGACGGTTGAAGATTGCGGTCCGGAAACGGCAGATTTCATATCTTGGCTCTCCGCAGTATAGCACTGGCCTTTGGCTAATGGCTATTAGGAGAGACGGAGTCAGGAAGAGACGGAGTCAGGGAGTGCTGGAGTGCTGGAGTTTTTGTCGGGTCTCCCCGACTTCGCAACTTCGCGAAATTCAAGCTCTTGTCGCATCACCAGCCACGATTGACAAGCAGCGATATTTCTGCTAAGTTGCCCTGTCACTAGCCGTGACCAAGTCGCCCTTTCCCAAACCAGGAGGAACACATGAACGCGAACACCAGACAGGTCTTCACAAGCAGCAGCGTTGGCGCGGAGAACAAGCCTGAAAAGACCCTTTCGCCAGACGACCTGCTCAAGGAGATTGCGGACTCAAGATGGAACCGGCTCAGCCACAACTCCCGGTGTGTCGACGCGCGAGCCAAGCTCATCATCAAGCGCTTGCCGCTCTGGTTCTACAAGGAACCAAACAAGAACTGGTTCTACAAGGAACCGATCAAGAAAGGTTGAGGACTCGAGATGGAACCGGCTCAGTCACAACTCCCAGTGCGTCGACATGCGAGAAATGTATGTCCTCGGACGTTTGCCGCTCTGGTTCTTCTAGCCGGAACGACCCGCTCGACAGAAAAACCTGGCATCAGCTTTGCCAGGTTTTTTTATTTGTTCTCAGCCAAATTTTGGATATTCAGCCTAAATAAGCCTAAATCATTGTCGATAACTTTGTCAGCCACCCTTGACAAAATACCAAATCCGTGCTATATTACTCGCACGATAGTCATTATCTAGAGTCGTACCTTACAACCAACCATGAGCCTAAAAAGCTCGATCGGAGACAGACCATGGTGTTTCATGACAACAGCGAGCCGAAGTACTATCTGCGCTTCTCGATGCGCAGACGCGGCACGATCAAGGACACCAACCTGATCGAGCGTGATCCCCTGAGGTACGAGGGTCGGACGAACGACGAGATCCTCATCGCCCGCGGCGAAAACCCGGAAGCCCTGATCGACTTCCGCAGCGCTGAGAACGATCTGATCGCTTCGATCGACGACGATCTCGTCGAACCGACGTTCTGCTCGGCCAAGTCCGCTCCGGACGATGTGTTCGATCATGTCTACGAATATCTCTACTTGCAATGGCTCGACGAACTCGCAAACGATGATCTCGGCGAACGCAACGGCTTTCGCGACATCATGTCGCCGTCCTACGCGCCAGATGTCACCGTCGTCCCGCGATTCGTCGGCCGCCGGATCGATGATCTGCCCCGCCGCATCGGCAGCCAGCGTCTGGCCGAGTACACGAACCCCAACCTCATCGAGGATCGTCAGGACGGATGCCGCGCCGCGGAACTCCGCAGCTGGAAGAATCTGCGCATCCTCAGGCAGTTCGATCGCCACCGGTGAGCACGACCGAAGTCTCATGGTTCCCGCCTCTAAGAGACCCCTGTTCCGTTCTGGAATGGGGGTCTTTTCAATTTAAAGAGAGAGTGCGGGAGTGCAGGAGAGACGGAGTTGGGGAGATTTGAGAACTTCGTCTCTCCCTGACTCCGTTTCTCCCTGACTCCCCCACTCCTAAAAAGTGTCAGCCTCTTGACACTATTTTTTATATCCCCTACTGTCCGAGTACCCATGGGTCATTTAATTCACCTAACCCCGCTATGCGGTACACGAAGTACTACTTCGCTTTGGGCGTCGTCGCGGCCGTCGGGACCTCGACTTTCGCTCTGACCGCGCTGGCCTCCAAACCTATGCCAGCCACGCCGAAAGACGCCGAGAACGGGCTTCAAGCCCGACCGGCCGAACTGCGAGCCGCAGCCTTAAAGAATGTCCGCCGTTTCCGCGGACGCGACGAGCTGCGCCTGGACTACCAGGCGACATCGTCTAATCCTTATCGCGACGACGCGTCGCTCATCGAAACCTATGTCGATGATGAGGGCAACGAGTATTGGGTCGATCGGGCAACTGACGCTTTGGTCCAAATGGGTCCGGCAGCGGGTGCCGATACGCCGGCATACGCGGCTCGACCGGAGGACCGACTTCCGGTCGCGGCGCTGAGGACTCTCGCGCTGCAATACGCGGAAGCGGCGCGTCCCGGTTTTGCGGAACGCCTGAGCACGCTGCATCCGCTCGAAGATAACCGGGAGCGGCGGATCTATTTCTTCCGCTGGGACGATTTCTCGGCGCCGGTCGGTGAATCCGAGCTGCCGCCGTTCCTCCAGGTGGCCATCAGGGCCGACGGGCGGCTGGCGAGCTTCACCGACACGCTGCGCTGACCCAGCGCGGAACTATCAGGCGAAAACGAAAAAGACCAGGTCGCCGAGCGACGAAATAAACATCAACTTTCAGAACAGTGAACGTCGGATATCGGCGGCCAACCAGCGGCTGACAGATGATGGATAGCTTGAGAGTCGCTGGTTCGGAGAGAGCGCGCTCTTTGACACGACCCGAAAACGAGACAAGACGAAAACCGACGGAGTTGCGTGGGAACTCCGCCGGTTTTTCGTTCGGTATGTCCTGACACGGCGATGGCGAGACCGCCGCCGGACACCTCCGTATTATGGTGTCCTTGCGGCGGTGGTCTCGCCGACGTCTAACTCACTCAAAAATTGCTTCGTTGACAAGCGCTCGGCCTGCGGAGGCGGCAAGGCATTGCCGCCTGGCCTCACGATAAGTAGACGAGTCTTCCGCAAGGTGTGCTGCGCACATTTTTAAAATGCCCGGCGTCTGAATGCCAGGCAACGGACTTCTTTCATTTTATTTTCCTCACCTCCACGACGGACTAATCGCCGCAATCGAATTCATTCAACGCTCAAGACCTTCCAATTCCAGCGCGATTAGTCCGAACTTCTTGATCTTCTCCCTGTAGCCGGGGAAACTCTCGTACATCGCCTTGAGCGCCGCGGCCGTCCGGACGTCCGGATTGATGTCCCTGACGCGATAGCGCCTAAGGAGCGCCGGCAACGACCGGAAAATACGCGCGCTTTTCACTATTTTCGCGAAACTATCGCGGCCGCAGACGAACAATATCTGATCGCCGCCCGCGATATCGCGGTATCTCTCGGTGGCCGCCCGCGTCTCGACGGTCTTTTCACCAGACCTGACGGAATCAAAAATATCCCTGTCGATCTCCCGGAACCGCAGTCTGTACGTCTTGCCAGCCATAGTCAGCGCAATTTCTTCACCTCCGCGACGAACTGGTCGCCGCGGTCGAATTCGTTGATGAAGAGGCCGAAGCTGGCGCAGCCGGGCGATAACAAGATAACGTCGCCACGCTCGGCTTGCATCAGAGCCAGCTTCACGGCCTCGGGCATGGTCTTGGCCATTCCCCGCAGGACCTTGTTGCCGGCCGCGGCGAGCGCCGCTTCCATCTTCACGGTCGCCGCGCCCTCGAACAGGACGAGATATTTCACGTGGCGGCGGACCTGTTTGGCCCAGTCCTCGAACCGCAAAGCTTTGTCCGCGCCACCGGCAAGCAGAATGATCTTCTTGGTCTGACCAGCGGACAAAGCGCGCAAAGCTGCGATCGCGGCGTCCGGCGTGGTCGCCGTCGTGTCGTTCACGAACCTGATCCCGCGCTTGGCCGCGATCTCTTCGAGCCGACCGGGCACGCCGTGAAACTCGCGGACGACCTTGGCGATGGTCTGAACCGGAATACCCATGACCGCGGCGGCCGCGCAAGCCGCGAGCACGTTGCCGACGTTGTGGCTGCCGAGGATCTTGAGCGAGCGGAGCGGCAGCAGTGTCGTTTCTTTGCCGCCCGCGGCCAGCACGATCTTGCCGGTTCGCACGAAACAACCCTCGGCTTTCTTGACCGGCTTCTCCGCGAACCACCACACTCGCGGCTGGCCGCTAGCCAATAGCTTATGGCCGATAGCTGCTAGCCGTCCGTCGCCGGCGTTCAGAATAGCCGTGTCCCCCGCTCCCTGGAACATCACGTTCAGTTCCTTGGCGCGGGCGTAATCATCCATGCTGTTATTATAACGGTTCAAGTGATCCTCCATGATGTTCGTGATCACGGCGACGCGCGGACTCAGCCGATGTTTCTCCAGGCCTTCGAGCTGCCAGGACGAAAGTTCCAGCACGATCGGCGGCGGGGCGACCGGTTTCTTCCGCGCCTTCATCTCCAGGAGCCCGTCGAGAGCGTCCATGGGCGAAATGCGGATGTTGCCGCCGACCACCGTGCGGCGGTCGTGAGCCTCGCAGATGTCCGCGAGCAGCGTCGTCGTGGTCGTCTTGCCCTTGGTGCCAGTGACGGCCGTGATGGGATACGGACAGAGCAAAAAAAACAGGCTGATATCGGATTCCACCGGCACCTGGCGACTGCGCGCCCGGGACAGGAACGGGTTGTCGCGGGGCACGGCCGGATTCTGGATGACCATGTTGGCCTCCGTGAAGTCTTTTTCCTCGTGACGACCCAGGACGTAGATGAAGCGATGGACGTCGGACTCGCCGAAACAGAACACGGCTTCCTGATAAGTTTTTTCCAATTCCGCCACGGAAGCGGCGAGCTGGGCGGGATCCTTGAGATCGGTCACCGTGACGACCGCGCCGTGGCGCATCAGCCACTTGGCGATGCCGACGCCGCCGCCATGGAGGCCCAGCCCCATGACGGTGATCTTTTTATTTCGGAACCACTCCAGACCGTACATAAATGATGGCGTTCTCAAGTGCGCGGGACGACCTCTGCGGGCGGATGACCGGGCCGATGCTTGTGGTTCATGTGCGCGCCCTTTTCCCGGAATTGCGCCCGCGCGAGCCGCACGGCAGCCATCGCGGCCGCGACCTCGAACCACATGGAAAGATAACCGGCGAGTCCGCGCCAAAAACCGACCTTGGCCATCTTGCGCGTGATACTGAGTCCAGACAAGACCACGAAGCCATAAGCCAAACGATTGGCGCGGCAAAAATAATTGAGCGCCGTCTCGGTCTTGAAACCGCGCAGATAACTTTCAGGCAACAGGTCGAAGATCTCGCGCCGCAACGCCCGTTCGCCGCTCACGAGCGGCAATAATTTCGCGATCGCGGTCCAGACCGGGCCGCGATCCCGCAGGCCGACATTCATCTGGCGGACGCCCGCGACCACGGGCTCGAGAAGCAGCCGGACGTGTTCCGTCGTGAGTCCCTGGAGATCGGCGTCGAAAAAACAGACGATCGCGGCGTCGGTGTGCATGACGCCGTGAGCGAGGGCTGAGCCCTTGCCATACTTGAACGGCAATTCATGGACCAGCGTGGCGCCGGCGGCGCGCGCTTCTTCGGCCGTCGCGTCGGTAGAGCCGTCGGAGACGACGATGATCTCGTCGAACCGGCCGGAAGCGGCCGCGGTCCGGACGACCTGGCCGATCCGGCCCGCTTCATTGAACGCCGGCACCACGGCCGCGGTCTTCGGTCCTCCGGTCATAGCTATTTCGAACGCAGCGACAATTCGTAAAGCACCTCTTCGGCGCGGCGCAGGTTATTCTTGGCCTGATCGAACTTGTTGCGGAGATAACCGCCGAGGTCCATGTCCAAAAGTTCCGCCACGATCGCCTCCATGAGTTCTTTGATGCGTTTGACCTCGTCGAGCTTGCCCTCGGTCGCGAGCCGCACCTGGCGGCGCTGCAGTTCGCCGGTGAGATCCGACAATCCGGAAAGATAGATCTCGTAATCGACGTTCTCGATCTCGACGCGGCCGACATCGCCCGTGGCGAGATAGCGGCGATACAATTCGGCCTCGACGAACTCTTCGAGCGCCGCCCGGAACGATCCCTCGGCCGAGACGTCGAGTTGCGAACCGACCGCTTTCACGATCGCAGCCAGGCCGGAACCGGCCTCTTCGAGCAGTTTGGCCGCGGCCGCCGCATCGTCGCGATGCAACGCGAAGATGGCGCGCTTCGACGCCGACAGGGCGTCGCCGGACGATTTGATGACCTCGCGCCGGGACGCTTCGTAAACAGCGACCTGCGAGCGCACTTCGGAAAGATATTCCCGATCCAACATAAATGTGACGATAAAACCGTGACTGAACCTGAACTAAAGAATATGGCTCCGGGAGCTATTAATCAAGCCGCGCGATGCCGTCGCGGCTCACTGGCCGAACGGTTTGCGGAATTCGAACCATTGTTTGTCGAGCGCGTCGGTGAGATAAAGCGAGCCGTTCAAACTGATGTAGACGCCGTCGCGGCCCGGCGTCAGGAAGATATCCGACCGCGCCCAGTGCGTCAGCGGCCCGAACTCGAGGAACTTGTACCAGTCGCGGCCGTTCAGCGAAACGATGATCCCGAACTTGCCGGCGAAAGACGCGACCTCGTTGGCTTCGGTGTGGAACGCGGCGTAATAGACGCCGTTCCAGGTCAACAGGCTGTAAGTGTAGCCGGCATAACCGTACGTGACTGGACTCCAGACCTCCCGCAGCTTGTCGGCAGCCACGTCATACATCGCGATCCCGTGAGCCTGCAAGCGATCAGGTCCGAACAGGATCCCGGCATTATCTTTCATGATGGTCGCCGCCGTGAAGCCCTCGTCCCAGATCTGGCGCCAGGTCTTGCCGGCGTCTTTCGAGACGAGCGTGTAGCGGGCCACGTCGCCCGTGCCGACGTAGAGATCGCCGTCATGCCAAAACACAGCGTGCAGGTGGCGCAGCCGGAACCGGTCGTCGCCCGCGGCGTAAGTGACCGCGTCCTTGGGATAGAGCTGCTGAAAATCGATCCAGGGCGACCAAGTCAGGCCGTCGTCGGTGCTGCGGTACAGGACCGCCTGATTGTAGGCGTGCTGCGTTCCGTAGATCGTACCGTTCCGGTCGTCGGCGATCGTCCAGAAAGTGCCGCCGATCTCTTTCGAGACCAGATCCCAATTCTCGCCGACGTCGGCCGAGCGGTAGAGATCGCCCGGCAGGTCGAAATGCGCGTAGAGATTGCCGCGACTGTCGCCATCGAGGAAGATGTCGCCGGGGCGCTGATTCTCGTTCAGGACGCGCCGGACCGTCCCGTCATCGACGGACATCTTATAGATGGAACGCCAACCGTCGAATTCGACGACGGCCATGAGCAGCGAGCGGCTCGGGGCGTGAAAATAAATGCGGCCCACGTCGCCGATCGCTGGCGCGACGGTAATCGGCCGGAGGCCCTGGGAATTGATCTGCCCGATCGTGGCGCGCGGCAAGGGCGGCGGTTCCGGCGTCGGCGGCACGGCCTCCTCGATCGTGATCGGCGGCGTTTCGGGAGCGGCGGTTTCGGCCGCCGGTGCAGTGGCGGGTTCGGCAGCAGGCGGCGGTCCGGCGACCTCTTTCTGGGGTGCGGCCGGAGCGATGACCGTCGGCCGCGACGAAAAAACGAACAACCCGGCGGCTGCGGCAAACAAGACCGCGACCAGGAGCGCAAGCAGGACGTCAATTGGTTTGAGCTTGAACATAAAAGATCCTGGTTTCAGCTTAACATAATTTGGGAGAGTGCTGGAGTGCGGGAGAGACGGAGTCACGTCGTTCGCGAACGACGTGACGGAGTCATGGAATTCTGCGGAATTGAAAAAGCTCGCTCCGGACGGAGCGAGCTCAAGGTAGGTCAGACGCATTCACGGAACGCGTCTTCTTCGGGCAGATATTCCATCAGATCTATAGAGAACTCTTCACCACGATGTTTGACGAGTCCGTAGGTCAGCCGCTGGATGGACTCGACGCTGAGCCTCACCGCGAAGATCCGGATGAATCCGGAGATCAGGGCGAAGACCAGCATGATGGCGATCGGCGTCTTCAGATCGGCCAAACCGTACTCCCAGATGCGCCAGCCCTCTTTCGGAAAGCTAGTGAACAGGAAAACGGTCATGGCTCCGACGAGCGCCGCCCAACCGGACATCTTGGTGATCTGTCGGGCGAGCCGCAATTCGCCGGTCTGGACGAAATGCAGGAGCACACGCACCGGCAATTCGAAACAGCGCAACCGCCGCCACTTGAGTTCGATCAGCGGCTCGACCAATCGGTACATGAGCGTCCAGGAGCCAGTGTTCACGTAAGTGCCGTCCGGATCGGAGGTGCGGCGCCACTCATGAGTATGACCCATGATGATGGCTTTCGCTCCCCGCTCCTGACGCAGACGTTTCGCGTACTCGTCGATGCGACAAGCCGTGAAGGTCTCCAGCACGATGCGCAAAGTATTGCGGATGCTGGACTTGCGCCGGATGTCCCAAAAGGCGAACAATGCGTTGAACACGAAGCTCCACATGAGCACCGCGCCCGCGTAGAACGTCCAACCCCAGCGATGCAGAGCCGCGTTCTTCCACAAGCCGCGATAGTTCAGGAGCCGACCGATCAGCGGATTCTTCTGCTTCAGGCTGATCATGGGACCGCACGCCAGATAAGAACCGTAAGGCTGGTTCAGGATCGGACGCTCGATCGGCACGCCGAAACGCTTCGTCAGGATCACCGCTTCCGGATCGACCCGATTCTGAGCCTCGGCGTTCATGCCGTGGTAATAAAGCACGCCGCGATGCAGATCCATGAACTCTGAACTGTGATCGATGAAGCGGATGCGGCTCGCGGCTTCGGCGTCGGTTCCGGCGATGCGCGCCCGGACCAGTTCCTGGACCTTTTTCCAGACCAGGATCAGGTCGTGGTTGCCGGCGAAAATGTCCAGGCGACAATTGGGCCGGCGCACGAACCGGAACAGCGCGTCGAAGAAATCCGCGTGACCATCGATGATCTTGCTCATCTGCAGGACGCCGGTCTCTTCGTACGGCGGAACGGAGAAATGTCCGTTGATCGAGACCGCGAGCGGATCGAACATGTCGCCCAGAAGCCGCAAGCGCAGCAGCGGGGCGGAACCATGAAGCGAGACCGCCTTGTCCAGGAACCGCACGAACACGCGATCATCCGGGAAATCCTCGAGCGGATTCAGCGGACTGATCTTGGTCGGGACGTCGTACTCGAACAGACTTGCGCACCAGCGCCAGACCCGGCGCAGGAGCGACGGTCGGGAGCGCACGCGCGCCGCCAGACCCTCGGACATGTGCAGGTCGCTGACCACATAAATCACCTCATCGACTGCGGCCTTTCCGGTGTCACCGGAAGGCTGGTTGTTGGCAACCACTACTTCCGATGTCTCCATGAAAGCCTCCTTGTTTTTGGATTTTTAAGGAACTTTTAGGCGGAAAAGGGCCGATTTACCCCTTACCGCAACATACTATTTAAGCACAAAATAGGCCGTTTGTCAATGAGGGGAGTGCGGGAGAGACGGAGTTGGGAAGAGACGGAGTCAGGGAGTGCTGGAGTGCGGGAGAAATGGAGTTATCAAAACTCCCCCACTCCTCCACTCCCGCACTCTCCCATTCATTGGATCAGAGAGATGCGGAGAGACGGAGATACGGAGTGCTGGAGTACTGAAGTGCTGGAGAGACGGAGTCACGTCGCTCGCGAACGACGTGGCGGAGTGCTGGAGTACTGGAGTTCTGGAGAGACGGAGTATCAAAACTCCCCCACTCCTCCACTCCCGCACTCTCCCGTTCAGTGGATCAGAGAGATGCGGAGATACGGAGTACTGGAGTACTGAGATGCTGGAGAGACGGAGTCACGTCGCTCGCGAACGACGTGACGGGGTTGCCAGGAACCGGGGAACTCAACGGCTCAGTTTCGCGTACAGTTCCGCCGTGGCGGCGGCGATCCGGTCCCAGTCGTATTCCCTGGCCGCCCAGGCGCGCGAGCGCGCGCCGCGTTCGGCCACGACCTCGGGATGATTGAAAAGCGCTTCCAGCTTCTCGCGCAGATCGGCGACGTCGGCTTTGACGAAAGTGATGCCGGTGTCGCCGACGGGTTCGAGATTCTCTGGAATGTCGGAGACCAGCACGCAGCGCCCGGCCGACATGGCTTCGATGATCGAGACCGACAGCCCCTCGGCTTCCGACGGGTGGACGTAAAGGTAGGCGTTCGCGAACAGCTGCCGCAGCGCGTCGCCGCTCTGGAAACCGGTGAACACGATGGCAGAATTCCCGGCGCTGAGGTTGCGGATGTAGTCGGCGTACTCGCCGCCGAAACCCGGCGCGCCGGCGATGACCAGTTTCTTGCCGGTCGCGAGATCGCCGAAAGCCTCGATCAGATGATGGATGCCCTTCTGCCGGACCAGCCGGGCGACGGTCAGGATATAACCATCGGGTTCCAGGCCCCAGGTCTTCAGACGGTCGGAACCGGGATATCCTTCGAAACGCGAACCGTTGGGGATGTAGACCGTTTCCGCGCGGAACTGCTCGCGGCAATAGCGCTGGATGGTCTTCGAGACCGCGATGGTGGCGTGCGCGAACCGGACCGCGCACCATTCGCCGAAATACAGGTACGCCTGAGCCAGGCTCCCCCACTTCGGATGCAGCCGGTCGATGCTGTGAAACGTGATCACGACCCGGGCTCGCGGCTTGAACAATTTCGGTATCCAGGCCAGGGTCGCCGGACCGACGCCATGATAATGGACGATGTCGGCCGGCCGGAACAAGACCGCGATCGAGGCAAGAAAAGTGTGGGTCAGCGTATCCAGGCTTTTGGTGGGGATGGACGGCAGGCGCAGCAGCCGAATGCCGTTCCAGGACGCTTCCTTGGTGCCAACGAACCGCGGCCGGACATAAGCGCTCACGTCATGGCCCATGGCGGCCAGGCGGACGCCCAACTCTTCCACGTGGCGCTCGATGCCGCCGGAATCAGCCCGAACCGGCAGCCCTTTAAGGCCGATCATGACGATCCTGAGTTTTTTCCCGTTAAAAGCTTGATCCATAGGCTGCGGCAGTCGTTCTGCTCCTCCTTAAGTTTATCACGGCCTGGCCCAATCAAGAACCCGCTTGCCTCCAGACGCAAAAGATGAAAAGATGGCGCTGCGCACGCATCTCATGAATATTTTGACCGCGTACCGGTCGAATCCATAGGAGACGATCATGAACGCACGCTCAGTTCTTTTCATGCCACTGATCTTTGGTATCGCTGTGGCGGCAACCGCCACCGAGGCGCCGAGCGCGACGGAATCAATGCCGTCGACCGCCGCCCTGATCGAAAAGATGGCCGCGGCCAGGGCTCTGGTCGCCGTGCACAACGTCCGCATCAGCCATGACGGGACCAATGCCGTCATCGCCGTCTGGAGCGGCGCGTCCGAAGACCCAATCAGGGTCGTCGAACTCCGCTCTTGCCGGACCAGCGCGTCCGATCTCGCCGTCGAATGCCGACGCTACACCAGATCGAGCGTCGAGTACGTCGTCACCGCGCCCGCGAACACGCTAGTGCTCGCCGCCAAGACGCGCACCTGCATCGATCATCGCTGCCGCCGGACCCAGACCGCGACCCAGACGCCCTACGCCGCGATGATCCATACGCCCGGGATGGTCGCGGTCGGCCGGAGATATCTGGACAGCCTCGTCCTCAGCGCCAAGGCCGAACTCGACAAGCTGGAAACGCCTTCGCTGGCCGTGCCCGGCTCCCGCGTCACGGACCTGGCGCTTGAGCGTATCCTGGCCGCGATCCCGATCGTCGAGCACGGACGTTCCGACCAGGTCGAGGAACTCGGCATCAGGCACGTGGTCGAGGAATTTCTGGTGTTCCTGGCCGCGAACGGCGAAAACGCTTTCGCCGGCACGATCTCGCGAGCCAACGCCCGCGGCATCGCCCAATTCATCAGCAGCAGCTACCAGCTCACCCGGACGCGCTACAAGAACGCCCAGCTGATCGCCGACTTCCGCTCCGGAACGGATGATCACCTGAACGCGGTCAAGGCGCAATTCTGCCTGGCGGACTGGACGCTCACGGAGCTTTCGTCAGAAAGTCTCGCCAAGCTGCGGATCCCGCTCTTCGAGGAAGATCTCGGCGCCTACATCGCCGCGGCCTACAACGGCGGTGAACATCGGGCCGCGCGGGCCCACCGCCGCTACCCGGAGTCCTGGGAAAAATCGGGTCGCGGGCTGTTCCGCGAAACGATCGGCTACGTCAACTTTTTCCGCCTGGTCTATCGCCAGCTCTGGATCGATCCGGACATCAAGATGGCGGCGACCCAAGACCGCACTTTCGACCCCTGACGCAACGACATCTCAAGACCTCGGTCCATGCGGCCGGGGTTTTTCTTGCGGCCAATGATACGAACGGACGGCTAGGGCCGTTATTTTTAAACTCAAGGCGCGCTGCCGACGTCCGAAGGGACGTCACGATGACCATTTCCAAACGGATATCACCCAAAAATAAATGGGCCGCATGAGATTAGATCTCACACGGCCCGAGGGTCCAGGCGATTAAACGCCGGACTTGCGAACGACGAGAAACCGACCGAAACTGTCATCAAAACATTTCCAACGTTGCTCGGAACTGAGTTTCAGCTGGCGACAGCAGTGGTTCGACCACAGATACGGGACATGACAATGACCGCACGGATCCACCCACGAGGAGCCGAGGGCGAAGATGTGACCTTCACCATTCCATTTTATCCTGGCATAAGCGAGCAACTCGACAAGGGTCGCACTGCGATAACCATTCTGGTCGATGATGCGACGCAGATCGGCGGTGGACGTATATCGAAGGTCATCGTGGTCGCGAATGTTCAAGACTACGATGTCCGATATGTCCGCAACCGGATCGGAGAGCGAAAAATTACGCTCATTGATGTCGGGGTCGACGATGTAACGAAAAGCCAAGTCGGCGGCCACCTGGGCAAAGGTGACTGTCTCTTTTACCTCGGCGGCGCCGATAACGAGCTTGGCCATCTTCCGGATGGTCGATCGGCCAGCACCCTTGTTGAGGGCGAACAGATGTTCGTCACTGCCGCCCAGATCAATGATGTCGGTGCGAAGCTTCAGGATGAGATCACCGATGAAACCCGCTCCCGCCACGATCGTCGAATCGTTCTTCTTTCCCATGCTCCTACTCCTTTTCCGTGGGCTCGTCCCTCATCCCGCGTCATGCGGAACACCAGACTCGCCTTGAAAGGTACTACTTAAGGGCTAGGTTGGCACCAGTAGGCGGCTTTGTCAAAAGAAATAGCCCCATCCCTGCGGGATGAGGCTCTTTCTTATGGTGGGTCGGCTGCCGGGGATTCCTCCTCCCCCACCGCTCGCTACTTGGGGCCCCTGCCCCAAGTGCTCACGGCTCCTCCGGAGCCCGCCGCTCCGCAACGCACCATACTAGGTGCGTTGGCGGAGTCGGCTTCGAATCCCAGACGACCCTGCGCAAAAGAAATAGCCCCATCCCTGCGGGATGAGGCTCTTTCTTATGGTGGGTCGGCTGGGATTCGAACCCAGGACCATCAGCTTAAAAGGCTGTTGCTCTACCAGACTGAGCTACCGACCCATAACGAACTGGTTGTTGTCGAACTAACCGTCTTTATTTGTTGCTCTACGACGCAGTTCAGTCGCTCTGCGACTGAACATTACAGATGCGCGGCTAAGGCCGCAACTCATCGTCGCAAGCCGTACTATCGGACGAACGGAGTCGCCGCGGCGGCGAAGTTCTGTTCGGCGGCTTACGACGCAGTTCAGTCGCTCTGCGACTGAACATTACAGATGCGCGGCTAAGGCCGCAACTCATCGTCGCAAGCCAGCATTAAAGTCCATCTTCTTTCAGAATCAAGCTGGCTTACCAGACTGAGCTACCGACCCATGACGACGCTGTTTTTGATTTTGTCCGTCTCACATCAAACCGCTTGCCACCCGCAGATCCGCAGGAGTGGAGGGTGGGGCTACCGACCTATAACGAACGAACTTTATCGAAAACGCGGAGGAAGCGTAACAAAATCCCCCGCGTTCATCAACTCTCTTCCAAAACGCCTACCGATTTACATCTCGCCGGTCTCGGCCAAAAAGTCGTCGAACCGGGCCTGCAGCGATTCCTTGATCGACATCAGATCCTCATCGTCGTCCATCTCCTGGAACTGCATCTTATCCTCAAGAAGTTCCTCGATGATCTGATCCCACTGCTCCCGCTCGAAAGCGCCCTCGGCGGTCGCTTTCTCTTTGGCCTCCACGAACAGCTCTTCAAGATCGAACGCTAAATTATCCATAAATGCGGATTAAAATATGACGTGCGCAATGATAGCACGAATCGGTTTCCAGGCAAGCCCCCAAAGTGCTTTCTTAAAATGACCCGCAAAAATATCGCTCAACCAAGCTTAATAATTGACTTTTGAAAAAATTCGTGCTAATCTAAAATTGTCATTAATCACAAAACTATGTCCGGAGAACAACCGCGGGAACTCAACCTGGAGGATATCATCAACAAGACCGAACCGACCTCCAGCCAGGACAGCTCCAAAACTGAACCGGCCGAAAAAAACCGCGATGCGGCCCAGGACGCTCAGCAGCCGGCTGCTGGCGAAGAATCCCGGCTGGCCAAAACCTCGGTCTTCCAAGCCGAGACCAAAAAGCTGGCTGATAAATACGAAGGCGTGCGCGACGAAGTGGCCCGCCTGTCGCAGGAACTCAACTCCGGAAAACTCGACCCGAAACAAGCCAAGTTCAAACAGGACTTCCGGGAAAACCTGAAGCAGGATTATTTCCGCGAGCTGGTCGACAGCGTCGTGACCAGCGACACCAAATTAGGGACGGAAGTCGTCAAACTGGGCATGGATTATCCCGAGATCGCCAAAGACCATCCGTACCAGGACATGCTCAAGGAGCTCAGCAACAACATCCTGGAGACGACCCAGGCCAAAAGCCAGTTCGAAGCCCTGATCGCGGGGTCGCAGACTGGCGAGGTCGCGGTCCAGAAGCTTCGCGAGCGGATCACACAGAACATGGATGGTTTCATGAAAGGCGCCAGGTCCAAACTGGAGAATCAGTTCGGAGCGCGGGGCGAGCGGGCGAAAAAACTGGCGGCCAACCGGGCCAAGATCCAGCCGCCCAAGGTCCTCGAATTCAAGACCAAACGGCAGCTGCTGCGCGAGCAGCTCAAAGGTTTCTTCGACGAGGTCCAGGAGCGGCTCGGCAATAAACCCGAGGATCAAGAAAAAGAAAAGCCGGCGCGAGATAAAGCCGCCTGATACTGAGACAGATAAAAAAATACCTCGCCGCCCGGCGGGGTGTTTTGATTCTGAATATCCCGAGCTGACGCTCGGGATCGAATTAAAGTGGCGAAAAAAATCCGCCAACAAGGTTGGCGGACGGCGGAAAGGACCTGGCGGCGCACGGCGGCCTAGACGGTCTGGTCGCGATGACGGATGAGATGCTCCAAGCGATAAAGCCTGGCGAACAGGGCGGCGAAATACCGCGCCATTTCCCGCAGCTCAGGATCACTCTCGTCCTGCCAGACCTCGGCCCAGATGGCGTGGAGACCGGCGGTCTCGGGATCGTTCTCCATCAGGCGCAGCTCCTCGTCCGCGAACTCGCGGCGCGGCGTGTCATGGACGATGGCGGCGGCGGCTTGCGCGCTCGCGAGTTTCGGAGCGTGAAGGGTCCGGCGGAACAGTTCAGACAGGATCCGCTCGCAACACGGACGGAAAGTCGAAGTTTCGGCGGGCAGCAGCGCCGCGACCGGAGCGTAGACCGGATAACGGCCGATGAACCGCTGAATGTGCCCGGCTGCAGCGCGTGGCAAACGCGTGATGTTCGTCATCGAAGCTTCCATGGAGGCCTCCATTTCGGGTGTCTGGATCCGTGCAGCACCCGAACTGATGCCGGGTTCGGCTGTGAAAGAACTGGCTATCTAAGCAGTAATTCGGCCAAAAGTCAAGGGTGACGGCCTGAATCCGGCTCCCGGCGTGCCAAAAAAAAAGACGGGCGGCGAGGCCGTCCGTCAGGTCAGTTCAGGAGTTTGGAAGGGATGATGCTGGGAACGACACGAACGCCTGCCGTCGTTCGGGGCGCGGTCTTTGAGTCGGCTGGACGCGCTTCAGCACGTCCGTCGTGCTGCCGCTTGGCCGCCGCGAGCGACTCTCTCCGGGCCCGCATCTGATCCGTGACCTGCTTGCAAGCCTCGGCCAATTTTTTCAACTTAGCAGTGGACTCCGCCTGCGCCAGCCGGGCCTTCTCCATGACCTCGGCGGTCTTGCGCAACTGATCAACAGTATTGTTCAGCGATTCAGCGACCTGCTCGAAAGGATTTTTCCAACCCAAGGCTTTAGCCTCCTTCTCCCAATGTTCGGACCGTTCCTGGGCGGACTTCAGCTGATCCCGAAGTTCCAGGCGGTCCTGATACGATATGAGCGCGATGAATGCGGCGGCGACGAACAGACACCAAGCAATGATCGCGAACATGATCCTCTCCTTGCCTGATCAAAAGAGCGAGGGAATCCTACCCCTCGCCCCGCCGTTTGGCAACACCGAACAACAAACCGCTCAAGCCGCTTTCTGGCCCGTATCGCGGTAAGCCTCGTCCATCCGGCCGCGCGTCGAGATCAGCAGTTCCCGCTCCCGGTTGGCCTGCTCCAGACGCGCCGCCAAATTGATGATCTTGGCGTCTTTGGCGCTCGATTCCTGTCTGACCGACCCGAGTTCCTGCTCCAGATCGCGGATCTTGGCGTGGACCTCGATCATCCGGTCGACCAGTTCGCGCTTGTTGTCCCAGACGTTATGCGCCGTTTCCGCCTGCCGGTCGACGTAGGCGCGGATCTCAGATTCGAGATCCTCGAAACTCCGGCCGCTCTCCACCCAGGCGTCCAACTTGTCCTTGCCGCCCTGTTCGGCGAAGATCGCTTTCTTGGAAAAATCCGTCCGGGCATCGACCTGGCTCTTGAAAAGAGCATCGGCCTGATAAGCCGGATCGCGCCGCTCGCCGATCAGCAGCTTGAACCGCGAGACCGCTTTCTCCTGTTCGATGTCCATGTCGGCGATCTTGGTCATGAGATCGGCTTTGACGTTCCACAAGCGTTCCGGATCATCCTCGAGCTCGGCCTTATCCAACCGGCCGGCGGTCGCCAGATCCTCGAAAACCTGTTCCATGAACGCCGTGTCGCAGCTGCCGGTATTGAAGTTGAGTTTGGTCGGGGCGTACTCGGGCTGGGAACGCGGCCCGCGCGGCACCCGTCCCTTGGCATCGCGCAGCTCGGCGATCTTCTTCATGACCTTGGCGACCTCATCCATGCCCCCGTCGATCTGCAGGGTGTATTCGTCGCCGCCATACCGGAACGCGCGCCCTTCGACGCCGGCCTCCTCGATCGCCTGCTCCATGATCTGCGCGGCCAGCCGCGTGGCGGCGTCGCCGATCTCCGTGCCGCCTTTCTGATCGAAATACTTGAGGAAGGCCATGTCCACGAAAACGACCGAGACGTCCTTGCCCTCCTTGAGCGCCTGGCCCAAATTTTCATAATGCACGCCGCGATCCTGGAGCCCGGTGCTCGCGTCGCTCTTGGTCCGTTCGACTTCGTATTCCAACCGGAGCAATTCCGCTTCTTTGCCTTCGCCGGCGGCGTCAGCCGACTCCTTGAGTTCGGCCAACCGGCGCAGACCTTTCAGGTCGCCGCCCTCCGGGATCTTCGCGATGCGCTGCTTCTCGCCGGTCTCGTCTTCGCCGGCCTCCTCGAATTTCGGCCGGCCATCGGCGCGGGCCTTCAACCGGCGCTGGATGATCTCCTGCTCGACTTTGTTCACCCGCCGCGCTTCGAAGATCCGGATGTTGGCGGCTTCTTCGGCCAGATCCCTAGTCCGCTCCGGGGATAATTTCAGAATGCTCTCGACCGTCACAGCGCCGGCGGGATCCTCCTTCAGGCCCTCGACGTTGCTGAGGCCTTTTTTCAGATAATTCTCGAAGATCTTGGCGGCGTGCTCGACGCCCTGTTCCGCCGCGGCCGTCTGGAGACGCTGAATGCGGCCGGCAAACTTGGCCTTTTCCAGGGAATGGTTCGCCATGTTCTTCACGAGATCCACCAGCTCGCGCGCCGCGTCCTCGCCGGCATCGAGGCGTTCGGATCCGGCGGCCAGCTGCGATTCGTTGAGCAGCCCGACCGCGTCCTTGAAATTCAGCCCGACCGCGGCGACCGGAGCCGCTTCGGCGACGCCCTCCACCCGCGGCTTGGCGGCGTTGACCTCGGCCATGATCTCCTGGAAATCCTGCTCGTCGATGTCGCTGAAATCGACCATGAACTCGTTGGCGTCGTAGCGCAGGAGCGTGTAATCGGCCTGGTGATCCGGCTTGTCGCGCAAACGGTCCCGCACGATCCTCTCGATCGTCCGCGCGGTCTCGGTGAGCGCCGCGTCGCCGGCCGCGTGGCCGCCGCCTTCCTTATTGAACCGGTCGAGCTCGCCCATGTTGACGACCAGCAACCGGCGCCGCTCCTGGCTCGCGTCCAGCGCGAACTCGCCGTTCTCGCGCTGTTCGATCGCGGCCCGTTCCTGGCCTTCCGCGCGCTTGAACAGATCCTGCGTCTCGCGGCCGAATCGCTTGAACTTGAAAGCGCCCGAAGCGTCGCGCTCGGCGTTGAACAGTTCCAGTTTTTTCTCGCTGATCGAGGCGGCAAGCGCGGCGTCCGCGAGCTCCAGGCGCTTTTCTTCGAGCGCTTCCGCGAGCCCGGCTTCGGCGCCGTGGCCGACCTGCGACTGATCGATCCGGGACAACTCGTCGGTCAGGGACCGCTTCTTGTCCTGCGAGCCGGCCAGGCCGGCTTCCAGCTTCAACTTCTCCTGGTAGCCGGTCAGGCCGCCGAACTTGGCAATCTCCGACTCCTCTTCGGCCGAAAGGGCCTCGCGCTTATTTTCCAGCTTGGGATCTGGCGACATATGCCTTAATTATCGGTTAAAAACGGCTTCGTGTCAAAGCGGTGCGGCGCTGAAAAATCCCCCGGCTGGCGCCCGATGGGCAGATAAAAAAAGCGACCATCTCAGAGAGGGTCGCTCAGCATCTGCTTGAGTCTGGCGAGAACCATTTTGCGCCGGCCGCCTAGTATCGGCCGAAGCCTTTCGACCAGCTGGCTGACCTCGTCATCGGAAAGATGATCGATGTCGGCGTGGCTGAGCGGTTCTTGGCGCGGCAGGATCTCGCGCACGAGTCGAAGCGAATCGTCGAAATTGCTCGAGTGATCCGGATGATAGAGCATCCGGAGGAGTTCCTGACGCGCTGTCAGCTCCGGAACCTGATCGGTCGTTGATCGCGGATGTCGAGAAGCGCACATGGTCTGCCGCCTTTCTGGGCTTCGTGGCCTGAGATTGCGTAAGGTCCGACTCCGGCGAGGATCGCCAGAGAACCAAAAAAGCTAGCAAAAAATTTCAGTGTTGTCAAGGGGGGTGAGGATGCAGAAGTGCTGGAGTGCGGGAGTTCGGAAGTGCGGGAGTACAGGAGTTTTTGTCGGGTCTCCCCGACTCCAGAACTTCAGTACTCCAGGACAGGTGCCTGACACCGAAGGACTCAGGAGTGCGGGAGTTCGGAAGTGCTGAAGTGCTGGAGTTCGTGTCTGGTCTAACTGACTCCAGCTCTCCAGCACTCCAGAACTTCAGAACTTCAGATTCCCGTTCATAAAGAAAAGCGCCGGGCCGCGAGTGTGCGGTCCGACGCTGAAGTGTAACGAGAACGTCAGATTTCCGAACTGGTTTGATCTTGCTTGTCTTTGGCTATGAGCCAGCGGCCAAGATGCCGCCAGATGTCGAGGCGTGTCAACAACATGACCAATCCGTAGACCAGACCGAAGCCCAAACCAAGGACCAGGACGTAGACCAGACTGTAAACCAGACCATAGACTAGACCTAAGCCCAAACCGAGGACTAGGCCGGGGACCAGACCGAAGCCCAAACCAAGGACTAGGCCGGGGACCAGGACGTAGACCAGGCCATAGACCAGACCATAGACCAGACTGTAGACCAAGCCGTAGACCAGACCGAGGACCAATCCGTAGACCAGACCGAAGCCCAAACCAAGGACTAGGCCGGGGACCAGGACGTAGACCAGGCCGTAGACCAGGCCAGGGACCAGACCGATGATCAGACCAACGATCAAGGCACTTTGAAGATCATCCTCAATGCTTGATCGAATGGTTACAACCAGCACGATGAGAGCGGCCAAGATAGCTGCCGCTGGCACGTCCCACCAGCGGGAGACAGCGAAAGGCAACTCTAGCGTCCAGTTTTCTGCTATTGGAATGATGGCTGTCGAGGGCACCGAACCGGTGCACAGGTACCAGACCGTCCAGAAAGCGGCAGTCAGACTCGCGGCCCGAAGGGCCCATTTGAAGAAAATCCGAGCCAGTTTTCTCTTTGGAATCATTTGACGCTCCTTTGTCGTTTGTGAAGGTTCAAGATCCGCACGCAAGATGCGGGCCACCATTTATTATCATTACAATGCTGTTTGGTCAATTATCGGAGTACGGGAGTGCTGAAGTACTGGAGGACTGAAGTGCTGAAGTGCTGGAGTGCTGGAGTCGGGGAGACCAGACAAAAACTCCTGTACTCCCTCACTCCAGTACTCCCCCACTCCCGCACTCTCCCGTTCATAAAAAAGCGCCAGACCGCCGACGCAGAAGTTTCAGGATGAGATCGGCCAGCTTGGCGGCCGCGGCGGGATCATTCAGCCGAGCCAGGCTCTGGCCGATGGAGGCCAGCCGCTCCCGGCTGCGCAAAAGCATCAGGATCTGGGCGGCGAAACCATCCGGACCGACCTGGCGTTCATCAACGACCGGCACACCGGCCTCGCGCCCGTAAAAAGCCGCGTTGTCTTCCTGATGCGAAGCCGGCATCGGCACGATGATCGTCGGTTTGCCGAGCGCGGCCAGCTCCGTGAGCGCGCCCATGCCGGCGCGCGTGACCACGAGATCAGCGACCGCGTAAGCATGCCGGATCTCGCCCGTGAGGAACTCGATCTCATGGTAGCGGTCCGCAGCCACTTCGCCGGTCGCTTTGCCCTTGCCGGTCAGATGAATGATCTGGCAGGCCGGCGTCAGGGCCGGAACGGCCGCGCGGACCAGGCTGTTGAGTCCGGTCGCTCCGGTGCCGCCGCCGAGGATCAGCACCGTCGGCACGCCGGCAACGAGGCCGAACAAGCGCCGCGCTTCCTCAGCCGACCCGGTGAACAGCTCCGGCCGCACGGGATTGCCGGTCCAGACCGGATGCTGGCGCGGAAAATCAGCCAGGGACTTCTGCAGAGCCACGGAGACCGAAGCGGCGAACGGCGCGGACAAGCGGTTGGCGAGGCCGGGGCCGATATCCATCTGATGGATGTGAACCGGGATCCGGCGCAACGCCGCGGCCCAGACGACCGGCACGGCGACGAAGCCGCCGGCGCTCACGACGACGCCAGCCCGCAACCGGCCCAGCAGGATCCAGGCTTCGCCGAAGCCGCGCAGGATGCGGAACAGATCAAGGAAATTCTCCCCGGACAGGTAGCGGCGGAATTTTCCGGAACTCACGGCCTGAAATTCCATGCCGGCTTCGCGGACCAGCCGGGACTCAGGACCCGACCCGGTCCCGATCCAGACGAGATCGGTCCGGGGATCGGCGCGGCGGATGACCGCGGCGACCGCCAGGAGCGGCGTCACCGAACCCAGGGTCCCGCCGCCGGTGAAAATTATCTTCTTGCGATCATTCATAAGAAGAGCTCAGAACCAGCGACGCGCGTGGTCGCCGCCGTGAGCGGCGATATTGGCCAAGAGACCGACGGCGCCCAGCAGGATCATGAGCGCAGTGCCGCCATAGCTCACGAACGGCAACGGCAGGCCGGTCACCGGGAACAAGCCGAGCATCGAACCGATGTTGAACAGGCTCTGGAAAAAGATCCAGGCCACGATGCCGACCGCGAGCAGCCGTCCGAAATCATCGGGCGCTCTCCGAGCTGCGCGCAGACCGCGCCAGATGAAAGACATGAGCAAGATCAGGAATCCGATGACCAGAACGAACCCCAATTCCTCGGCCATGACGGCGAAGATCGAGTCGCCGATGACCTCCGGCAGATAGAGATATTTTTGCCGCGAATGCCCCAAGCCCAGGCCCAACAGGCCGCCGGAACCGATCGCCAGATAAGCCTGATTGATGTGATAACCGATGCCCAGCGGATCGAGCTCCGGATGCAGGAAAGTGGTCAGGCGCTGAGCCCGATATGGCACCGCTTTCACCAGCGCGAAAAAAGCGACAGCCGCGGCGGCGAGCAAGCCGAAAAGATGCGACCAGGAGGCGCCGGCGGCGAAGAACAGCGCGGCGGCGGCGACCACGATGATGATCAGGCTGCCGAGATCCGGCTGCAGGAGCACAGGCGCGGCCACGAGTCCGAGGGTGATGAGGAACGGCAGCGTCCCCTGCTGCCAGTCGCGGGCGCCGGCCTCGCCGACCCGTTCGAACCAGGCGGCCAAAAAGACCAGCAGAGCGAGTTTAGCCGCTTCCGCCGGCTGGAAGGACAGCCCGGCGACATTGATCCAGCTGCGCGCCGAACTCCAGTCGGCTGACAGGCCGGGGAGGAACACCAGGAGCAGCAGGATCAGGCCGAGGATGAAGAACTGCAGGGAGAAACGGCGCCAGAACCGATAATCCACGTTCGAGGTCACTAAAAAAAGCGCGAGCCCAGGCAGCAGTCCGTAAAGCACCTGGTGCCGGAGATACCAGTAGCCGTCCTGAAATTTCTGATAAGCGATGGGGCCGGAAGCGGAGGTGAGGACCACGAGCCCGAAGAGCACCAAACCGGCCGCCAGCGCCAAGAATACGAGATCGGGCTTGTTCTTGGTCATAGCTTACTGCCGTCGGCTGTTCCGGCGCGAGCGGCGCACCTCGGCCTGGCTGGGACGCCGCGCGGGCGCGACCGCTGGCCGCTCCAGCGCCGCTTTGAGCACTTCTGACATGTCCGCCGCGAAAACGAAACGGATCTCTTTCCGGACCGCCGCCGGCACATCAACCAGATCTTTCTTGTTGGCCGCCGGCAGGATCACGGTGCGGATGCCGTAACGATGCGCCGCCAGGACCTTTTCCTTGACGCCGCCGATCTCGAGGACGCGTCCGTGAAGCGTGACTTCGCCGGTCATCGCGAGACCGGAGCGCACCGGCGCGCCGGTCAGCATCGAGACCAGCGCTGTCGCCATGGCCGCGCCGGCCGAGGGACCATCCTTGGGTACGGCGCCGGCGGGCACGTGAATGTGGACATCGGCTTCCTTATCGAACCCGGCCTTGGCTCCCAGGCTAGTGGCCGCCGAGCGCGCGAATGAGAAAGCCGTTTGGGCGGATTCCTGCATGACCTGTCCCAGATGTCCGGTGAGCGTCAGTTTGCCCTGGCCAGGCACGCGCACAGCCTCGATCTGCAGGACGTCGCCGCCGGCTTCGGTCCAGGCGAGCCCGGTCACGATCCCCGGACGGCCGGCGGTGCCGTCGGTGGCCGTCGGCGAGAATTTTTCCGGACCGAGCAATTTCGCCAGTTCAGCGGCTTCGATGATCCGGCCTTTTTTATTGGCCGCCGCGCGACCGCGCTCGGCCAGGCCGCGCGCGATCTTCCGGCAGACCGCGGCGATGGCGCGTTCGAGCGCGCGCACGCCGGCCTCGCGCGTGTAGCCGCTGATCATCCGGCGCAGCGCTGCGTCGGCGAACCGGCAATCCCTGGCCGCGAGGCCGTTATCCTTGAGCGTCTTGGGCACGAGATGATCCTTGGCGATCCGCAATTTCTCTTCTTCGGTGTAACCGGGGAACTCGATCACCTCCAGCCGGTCGCGCAGCGCCGGCGGCACGGTGTCGAGGATGTTGGCCGTGGTGATGAAGAAAGTTTCGGAGAGATCGAACGGGACCTCGAGATAGTGATCGGAAAAAGCGTTGTTCTGTTCGGGATCGAGCGCTTCGAGCAGAGCCGCCGAAGGATCGCCGCGGAAATCCGCGCCGATCTTGTCGATCTCGTCGAGCATGAACACCGGATTCCTGGTCTTGGCCGTGTTGATGCCCTGGATGATGCGGCCGGGCAGCGCGCCGACGTAGGTGCGGCGATGGCCGCGGATCTCCGCTTCGTCGCGGACGCCGCCGAGGCTCAGGCGCTGGAACTTGCGGCCGAGCGCGCGGGCGATCGACTTGCCGACCGAGGTCTTGCCGGTGCCGGGCGGCCCGGCGAAACACAGGATCGGCCCACGGATCTTGCCGACCAGTTTCTGCACGGCCAGATATTCGAGGATGCGCTCCTTGACCTTGGCGAGGCCGTAATGATCCTCGTCGAGGATGCGCGCGGCCGCGGCGATGTCGACCTCGGCCTCGTCGCGCCGGTGCCAGGGCAGGTCGCAGAGCCACTCCAGATAGGTGCGCAGATACGACAACTCTGGACTGAACGACGGCAGCGCGCGCAAGCGTTCATATTCTTTCAACGCCTTTTCGAGCACCACCGGCGGCAGCCCGGCTTTCTCGATCCGCTCTTTCAGATCCTCGGATTCCGGCCGGTGTCCCAGATCCTCGAGTTCGTGCTCAATGGTCTTCAGCTGCTCGCGCAAAAAAACCTCGCGCTGCATCTTGTCGAGTTCCTGGCCGGCGTCGGTCTGGATCTTGGACGCGATCTGCAGCATCTTGAGCTGCCGCGTGAGCGCGCGAGCCGTCAGATTGAGCTTATTTTCGATGCTGTCAGCTTCGAGCACGGCCTGTTTTTCTCCGACGCGAAGATCCAGATTGGCGGCGATGAGATCGCCGAGCATCCAGGGATCGGAGACGTTCATGATCACGAGCAGCGTGTCGAAAGGCACGTTCGCGCCCAGACTCACGGCCTGGCGCACCTGGGAAAGCAGGCTGTACATCAGAGCCTCGACCTGTTCGGTCTTCTTGCCCGACGGCCCCGGCAGCAGGCTGACCTCAGCCTCGAGATACGCCGCGTTGTCGGTGAACGGACCGATCCTGACGCGCGCGATGCCGTCGACCATGAGCCGCTGGCTGCCGTCGGGCTGCGCCGCCGCCTCGCGCACTTTCACGAGCGTGCCGACGGCGTAGATATCCTTCGGACCGGCGTCCTCAGCCTCGGAGTCCTTCTGCGCCGCGACCACGAGCAAGCGGCCGCGGCGAGTCGCCTCGGCCAAGGCCTTGAGCGAACGCGCGCGGCGGACGATGATCGGCAAAGAGACCCGCGGAAAAACGACCGTATCCCTGAGCGCGATGATCGGCAGCCGCCGGCGCTCCTGGCCCGCGAGCATTTCCTGTTCGCCGCGCTCTTCCGGTTTCAGCGCCATAGCAGGCTAGAAGAAACCGTGATCGACCATGGCAATGACCAGGCCGCTCACGGCCGAGACGCCGGCGATGATCCAGAACCGCATGACCACTTTGGGTTCGGTCCAGCCGATGGCCTCGAAATGATGATGGATGGGAGTGGAGAGAAAGACTTTCTTGTGGCGGATCTTCTTCGAGATCATCTGGATGATGACGGAGACGGACTCGACCACGAAGACCAGGCCGATGACCGGCAGGAGCAGCGCTGAATTCGTGAGCATGGCCACGACGCCGAGCGTGATACCGAGCGCCATGGCGCCGGTGTCGCCCATGAAGAAGCGCGCCGGATTGATATTGAACCATAGGAAAGCCAGCAGGCCGCCGGCGATGACGCCGCAAAAAGTGGCGAGATCGGTCTTGCCCTGCAGGAAAGCGATGGCGCCGAAAGCCGCGTAACTCGAAAGCAGCACGCCGCCGGCCAGGCCGTCGAGGCCGTCGGTCTCATTGACCGAGAACGACGTGGCCACGAGCACCAGGATGAAGAACGGGATGTACCACCAGCCGATGTTGAAGTCGCCGACGAACGGCACGCGCAGCAGATCCCACTCCAGCTTGTAATAGAACCACCAGGCGCCAACGGCGGCGATGGCGGTGTAGAGCAGCAGCCGATGCCGCATCCGGAGTCCGCCGCCGTGCGGCCCGATGCGCCGGACGTTATAATAATCGTCCACGAGCCCGACGAGCGCCGAAGCCAGGAGCGCGCCGACCGGCAGCAGCGTCTGTTCGCGCGAGAAGAAATCCAGCCGCGCCAGCATCGGCGAACCGGTGAGCTGCGCGCCGAAATGGAAGACCAGCATGACCGCGCACGTGGTCGCCCAGATCAGGATGCCGCCCATGGTCGGCGTCCCCCGCTTGGCCTCGTGCAACTTGGCGAAAATGGGAGCCGAACCGTCGTCACGGATCTGCTTGCCCAGTTTGTATCTGTATAAAAAATGGGTCAGAAGCGGCGTCCAGAGCACGGCGACGATGAATGACAACGAAGACAGCAGGAAGACCTTGATGACGCTGAAAAGTAGCATAGGGGCGAACAACCGAAGCGGATCAACCGTTGATCCTGATGACTAAAAACGACGCGGCCGCGAGCATGGCTTCGATGGCGAGCGTGGCCGTCCAGATCAAGTGGCCATACAGACGGTGCTTCTTGGCCAGTATACCCGAGAACAGAGCGTTGCTGAAGAAAACCATGACGCCCAGGCCCGGAAAGATGAAAATCTTCCACCACTCCGCCACCCAGTCAACGCCGAGCTCGGCGGTGTAATGCAGGCGCAGGAAATCCAGCTGGCCGAAACGCGGCAGCAAAAAAACGAGGACCAGGACGAAATTGACGGCCAGCAAAATACCCGCGGCCGCGGTTAACGCCAAACCGCTCCGGCCATTGATTCCGAACGCCACGCCGAGGTTGTTTGTATCGTTCCGAGGCATAAGTTAAGCAGCCCAAGAGTATCATCGCCTGAAAGACCAGACAAGGGCGACAGTCTGCGCGGGAGGAGCCAAAACATCGCCCTCTTAAATATGTATACAGCCAGACCATCGATATGGTAAAATATCCATATCCCTATGCTTAATAATGAGTTATTAAAGAAGATCTTGCGGGAGACCGGGACTTTCGACGCCCGGGGCCTCGCCGACCTTCTTTCCGAAGCGAAAACAGCCGATCCCGACATGCCGTTCGAAACCTTCCTGCTGAAGGTCAAAAAGATGCCGGAAGAGATGCTTTACCGCATCGCCGCGCAATATTACAAACTGCCGTTCATCAACCTGCGCGACATTCCCATCCGGCAGGACATCCTTTTCCTGATCCCCGAACCGATCGCCATCTCCCACAAGATCGTCGCTTTCGAAAAGACCGCCGACGAACTGCGCGTCGCCACGCTCGAACCGACCGACCTGCAGACTTTCGAATTCCTGCGCCGCAAAGCCAATCTGCGGATCAAAGTCTATTTCACCACGCCCTCGTCCATCGACGAGTCGATGAAACAGTACCGCCAGAGCCTCAGCGCCGAACTCGGCGCGCTCACCCAGGTCCCGAAAAAGGAAGGCGAGGGATCGTCGGTGGAAGAAGAGAAAGAACTTTCCAAACTCGCCGAAGACATCCCGATCGTGCGCGTCGTCGATTCCATCCTCGAACATGCGATCCTCGAAGGCGCTTCCGACATCCACATCGAACCGACCGAAACCGAGGTCGTGGTCCGCTTCCGCGTCGACGGCGTGCTCCGGCCGGTCATGACCTTCCCGCGGCTCGTCGCCTCCGGCATCGTGGCCCGCATCAAGATCCTCTCGAACCTGAAACTCGACGAACACCGCCTGCCGCAGGACGGTCGCTTCAAGATCGAAGGCAAGAGCTACAAGTTCTCGATGCGCGTCTCGATCCTGCCGGTCATCGACGGCGAGAAGATCGTCATGCGCCTCCTGGCCGAGACCGCGACCGCGCTCACGCTCGACCAGCTCGGCTTCCAACCCAAGGCCAAAGCGATCGTCGCGCGCAACATCAAGAAGCCGCACGGCATCATCTTCGTCACCGGCCCGACCGGTTCGGGCAAATCCACGACGCTCTACTCGATCCTGGGCATCCTCAACACGCCGAAGGTCAACATCTCCACCATCGAAGACCCGGTCGAGTACCGCATGGCCGGCGTGAACCAGAGCCAGGTCAACCCGCGCATCGGCTTCACTTTCGCCGGCGGCCTGCGCGCTCTCCTGCGCCAGGACCCGAACGTCATCATGGTCGGCGAGGTCCGCGACGAAGAGACCGCCAGCATCGCCGTCCAGGCCGCCATGACCGGCCACCTCGTGCTCGGCACCCTCCACACGAATGACGCCGCCACCGCTCTCCCCCGTCTCATCGACATGCACGTCCCGGCCTTTCTCATCGGCTTCACCGCCAACATGATCGTCGGCCAACGGCTCGTCCGCAAGATCTGTCCCGGCTGCGTCCGCTCCTACAAGATGCCGCCCCACGCCATCGAGCAGCTGCGCGAGCAGATCAAGATCGACTCCATCTGGAAAACGCTGCAGCGCGAAGAGGTCATCGGCAAAGACCAGAAGATCGAAGACACGACATTCTGGCGCGGTTCGGGTTGCGCCCAGTGCGGCCACGAGGGCTATAAAGGACGCCTCGGCATCTACGAGGTTCTCGAGGTCACCACAGACATCGCCAAACTCATCGGCGCCTCGGCGAGCGCCGACGAGATCCTGACCGCGGCCGTCAAAGGCGGCATGATCAGCATGATCGAGGACGGTTTCATGAAGGCGGTCAAAGCCATGACCACGATCGAGGAAATCCTCCGCGTAACCAAAGACTAGTGTGCCAAGCCTCTCCGAACGAGTGGACCAGTTCCTGCTCAAGCACCAATCCATCCCGCTGACCCAGAAGGTGTTCTTCACCGAAAACTTGCGGGTCATGATCAAGGCCGGCCTGTCCATGACCGAATCCCTGAACACGCTGGCGCTCCAGGCCGAATCCAAATTCTTCCAGAAGATCATTCGCCTCATCAAAGACGAAGTGGAGGGCGGCAAACTGATGTCCGCGGGGTTGGCGAAATTCCCCGGCGTCTTCCCGCCGGTCTTCGTCAGCATGATCCAGATCGGCGAGGTCTCCGGCACGCTCGACGAAGTGCTGAACGAACTCACCATGCAGATGAAGAAGGATTATAACCTACGCTCCAAGGTCAAGGGCGCTATGACCTACCCGATCGTCATCCTCGTCGCCATGTCGGGCATCACCGGCGGCCTCCTGGTCTTCGTGCTACCGAAACTCATCGGCATCTTCAAGGAATTCGGCGACGTCCAGCTCCCGCTCGCCACGCGCATCCTCATCTGGATCAGCGATTTCACGCAGGTCAACGGCCTCTGGGTGCTGATCGGCTTCATCGCCCTGGCGATCTCGTTCGTCGTCTTCGCGCGGACCACCCAGGGACGCTCGCTCATCCACATGATGATCATCTCCATGCCGATCATCGGACCGATCGCCAAAAAAGTTAATCTGGCCCGCTTCTCCCGCACCCTCTCAGGCCTGCTCAAGACCGACATCCCGGTCGTCCAGTCGCTCACCGTCACTTCGGACGTGCTCGGCAATGTCCATTACCGGGCGTCGCTCCTGGAAGCGGCCGAACACATCAAGACCGGCGAAACCATTTCCCGCAGCCTCAGCGCCCACCCCAAACTCTACCCGCCGCTCGTCATCCAGATGATCATGGTCGGCGAACGCTCCGGCAACGTCGACTCGCTCCTGGCCGAGATCGCCGAATTCTACGAGCAGCAGGTCGACAACATCCTGAACAACCTGTCGTCCATCATCGAACCGATCCTCATCCTGATGCTCGGCGGCATGGTCGGCGGTATCGCTCTCGCCGTGATCACGCCGATGTACTCGCTGACCCAGGCCGTGGCCGAACAATAAAACGACAGTCTCATGAAACTCTATCGACTCCCCGGCCGCTCCCGGCTCGCCGGGTTCACTCTGGCAGAGGTCCTGATCACGATCATGGTCGTGGCCGTGCTTTTGACGGTCTACACGACCATGCTTACCGGCTCGTTCTTTTTGCGCCGGTCGCAATACAACACCCAAGCCGCCAACTTCATCCAGGAAGAGATCGACACCCTGCGCGTCCTGCCGTACGCCGAACTGCTGACGCGGACCAACGGCAATTTCCTCGGCGTGGCCCTGCAGCGCGGCGCCTGGAAAGTCGTGGACGACGGCGGACGACGGCTGGCCCTCACGACCGCGGCTCCGGCGCTGGGAGATGAGACCGGCCTCGCGCTCGTCCCAGGCAATTATCGCGACGACTTCACGTTCAGCGCCCAGATCAAGGTACCGACGGCGGCCGCGAGCGGCGGCAGCGCCGGGATCGCTTTCCGCTACCGCGACGCGGAGAATCATTACCGGTTCCGTTTCAGTTACACCACCCCGACCGGACTCGCGCTCGACAAGGTCTATCACGGCGTCGCCACGACCGTCTGGTCCTCAGCCAAAGCTTTCAGCAAAGATACCTGGTACACCCTGCAGGTCAGCGCCGCGGGCAATATCATCACCGTGACCCAGGGAGCCACGACGACAACCTATACCGACGCGAGCAACCCGCTGCTCACAGGCGATCTGGCGCTGATCTCCCGGAGCGGAGCCATCGCGAGCTATGACGATGTTTCCGTGACCGAGAACGCCGCCACGACCGTCTGGAACTTCAACGCTGACGCCCTGAATCTCCTGCCCAAGGCCTGGCAGCGCCTGAGCTATGCCGACCTGACCGGCGGCACCGGCACACTGACCATCGAGGACTACCTGGGCGAAACCAGCATGAAAAAAGCGACCGTAACGATCTCCTGGAGCGACGCCGGCAAAACGCGGCATGCCACCGGCTCAACCCTGATCGGCAGCAACTGATATGCGCGCTTACTCCCCCCTCCGGCCGCGGCGGTCAGCCGGCGTCTCTCTCATGGAGACGATCGTGGTCGTCGGCGTCATGGCGCTCATCATGCTGATCATCTCGCAGATCTTCGTCCTCAACTACGAGATGTTCTTCCGGCAATCGCTGCGGACCGACAACGAAACCGGCGCGATCCTGGCCGCCCGATCCATCTCCCAGCTTTCCCGCGGCGCCATCGCCGTCGAGGCCTCCCACGACTTCAGCGGCACGGTCCATACGAGTTCGGATTCGACGCTGGTCCTCAAAATGCCGGCGGTCGACGGTTCGGACAATATCATCGCCGGAGTCTACGATTACGCCGCGTTCTACCGCGATCCGACCGACGCGACCAAGATCTTCATCGTCACCGATCCCGGCTCCGGATCCGTCCGGCAACTGAGCGCGCGGCGGCTGACCTCCTACAACGACACCCTGATCTTCCGCTACAACGCCGCGACCATCACCGCAGCCGACCGGATCTCGGTACTTCTGATCAACCAGCAGACCCGCCGCGGCGCAACCGTCACCAATCGCGCCTGGACCTCGATCTTCCTGCGCAATAATTAAAATGGCCGCCCGCTTATGAAACGTCTGGTCAACCGGTTATTAAAATACCGAAAAGACCGCGGCTTCGCCCTGCTTTCCGCCATGGTCATGCTCACGGCCGTGACCGCCTTCAGCGCGACCATGATCAATTACCTGCTCTCGACGCGCCAGGCGGCCAAGAATTTCGAGACCCAGGTCTACGCGACCGAACAGGCCGAAGCCGGCCTTTACAAAGCACTCCATTGTCTCAACGCCGCCAGCGGAACTAATTGCGGCGGCGCTTACGGACCGAGTTACGCCGGCGAAACCAACGTTGTTTTCGGCGAGGGTAAATTCACGACCACTGTCGCCGCCGTCGGCGCGAACAAGGTCATCACGGCCACCGGCATCACAGCTGGCGGCAAACAGAAGGAGATCAAACTGACCGTCTCGAACCAGCCGCCGACCACCGACGCCTCCTTCGATTACGCGCTGCAGGTCGGCGATGGCGGCGTCACGATCAGCAACAATGCCGAGGTCAGGAGCGGCTCGATCTATGCCCATTCAAACATCAACTGCGGCAATAACGCCAAGATCGACGGCCCCGTGTTCATCTCCATACCGAACGGCCTGGTGACCGGCTGCACCTCCTACGGCGATATCCACGCCGACCGGGTCACGAGCAATAAGATGAACTCGCACGACGTCTACTACAACACGACCAATACCGGCAACCAGAACGTCGGCAGCGCTTACGGCAGTCAGCCGACCCCGCCGGCCAAGACCCTGCCGACGATCGACCTCGACTGGTGGCATGACCGCGCGGCCGAGGGCGGCATCATCACCGGCAACTACACCGCGGCGAACGGCTCGCATCTCGGTCCCAAAAAAATCACGGGCGATCTGCTCCTGGGCAATAACGCCATCGTGACGCTCGACGGTCCGGTCTGGGTCCAGGGGACCATCCTCTTCGATAACAACGCCCAACTGAATCTCAATCCCTCCTTCGGCGCGAACAGCACCGTCGTCATGGCTGACGGCACAGTCAATGTCCAGAACAACGCTCAGATCAACGGCTCGGGCCATCTCAAGAGCTTCATCCTGATCCACTCATCGAGCACCGATACCAACTACGCGATCGACATCAAGAACAACGCAGCTGGCGCCGTGTTCTACGCGCCGAACGGCGGCATCGACATCTCGAACAATGCGACAGTCACCGCCGTCGCCGCCAAAAAGGTGGCCCTCGCCAACAACTGTATCATCGATTACAGCTCAACTTATCACGACGCGTCGGATATCCTTTTATCCGCTTCCGCGAGCGGCCTCTGGCGGCTCGTTCCGGGCGGCTGGCGCGAGACCAAATAACCCGATGTTTATGTCCGACCATCACTCATCCCGCAGAGCAGCCGGTTTCTCGCTGCTCTCAGTCTCGATCATGATCGGCGTAGTCATGTCGTTCGGACTCGTGCTGATCTCCTACGTCATGTCCTCGCGCGAAGCCAGCAAGAGCCTGGAGGCCGGAATCAGCGGGACGCAAATCGCCGAAGCCGGGATTCGCAAGGCCATCTTTTGTCTGAATGCCGCGAGTGGAATCAAATGCGGCGGCAACTACGGCGGCAACTACGCAGGCGAAACTAACGTCGTTTTCGGCACTGGTAAATTTACAACTGTGCTCGCTGGCTCCGGCGCCATCCGCACTATCACTTCGATCGGCACGACCGCGAACAGCCGCCAGACTAAGATCGTTGTCGATGCCACAACGGTGCCGCCGACTGATGAAACCGCTTTCAGCTACGCCCTGCAGTCCGGCGAAGGCGGCGCCCACCTGGAAAATAACGCCGAAATATCCGGCTCGCTCTACGCCAACGGCGACGTCGACTGCCAGTCGACCCAGGCCGAGATCGACGGCGACGTCTACGTGGCCAAGACCGGCGGCATTATCGACAGCTGCATGGTCAACTATCATGCCCATGCCGACCGGATCCTGAATTCCAACGTCGGCGGCGACGCCTACTATCAGAACGATCCGGCCGATATCGCCGGCAGCGACGTCACCGGCGTCAAGTATTCCGCCAGTACCACGCCAGCCGTCGAGAATCTGCCGTCGATCGACCTCGAGTTCTGGCACAGCTCGGCCGAGGCTGGCAGCACGACCTATGGCGACCTCTCGCCGAGCGACAATGTGCACCTGGGTCCGCAAAAAATCGTCGGCAATCTGACCTTGGGAAACAACATTGACGTCATCATCGACGGTCCGATCTGGGTTGTGGGCGACATAGTGCTCAACAACAATTCCAGCCTGACCCTGAACTCGACCTTCGGAGCCAACAGCACGACGATCCTGGCCGACGATCCTGACAATCTGGCGACCAAGGGCAAGATCACTGTCATCAACGGCGCTAAGATTTACGGCTCCGGCAATCCTAAGAGCCATATCATGCTCGCCTCGACCAACACCTCGATCTCGGATACCAGCCCGGCCCTCTCCGTGGCCAACAACGCCTCAGGCGCCATCTTCTACGCCTTAAGCGGTACGATGCGCCTCCAAAGCAACGGCGGCGCCAAATCCCTGGCCGCCAAACGCTTGTTCATCGACCAGAACGCTGTGATCACTTACGTCGAAAGCGAACTGTCGGATATGAACTTCTCCAACAGTCCGGGCGGCATCTGGCATGTCACCGAAGGCACCTGGCGCGAGATCAAATAGTGGAATTCGGCTCTAAAATAAGGTACACTATCAACAAACGGAGCTGATTGATCCCAGTCTAACGGACCCTATGGCCTTCTTTAACCCGCTTTCCGACGCTTTCGGCCTCGATATCGGAGACCGCAGCTTCAAAGTGGTCCAGATCTCGAAAAAAAACAGCGCCAAACAACCTTACAGGCTCCGGGCCTGGGGCAGCGTCAGCGTGCCCGAAGGCGTGATGGAGCGCGGCGAGATCATAAACATGACGCAGGCCGTGAAATACGTCCGCGAGCTGCTGAGCAAGACCCATGGCCGGCTTAAAGGCCGGGCGGTCGCCGCCTGTCTGCCGGAAGCCAAATCTTTCATCAAGATCGTCGAAGCCGAGAAAGGCGCGACTCAGAAACAGCTGCAGGACGTCATCAATCGCGAACTCGAACAGAATATCCCGCTTTCCACGAGCGAGATCTATTACGACTGGCAGATCCTCGACGAACAACGGCCGACCGCCAAAAAACAAGCCGAAAAAACGACGGAAAAAAATCCGCTCGACAAAGAACCGGCCAAGCCGCTGCCGCCGGAACCAGCGGCCGCAGCCGACGAAACGACCGCCGCCCCGCCGACCGAAGAGACGCCTGAAAACGCGGAAGCGGCTCCACCCGAAGAACAGGATGCGCCCGCCAAAACCAAGCTCTTGCTCGCTGCGGCTCCGAAAAACCTGATCGACAGCTACACACAACTGCTCGAGGCTTCCGGACTGGCCCCGATCGCTTTCGAGGTCGAAGCGCTCGCGATCAGCCGCGCCGCCGTGCCGACCCAGGAAGAATTCGACGAACCGATCGGCATCCTGGACATCGGCGCCACCCGCTCCAGCCTCGTGATCTACGACGAAGGCATCCTGCAGATGTCGATCGGCATCCCCCTCTCCGGCAACGAGCTGACCAAGATCATCAGCGACAAACTCAGCATCACGCCGGCCGAAGCGGAGGTCATCAAAGTCGAGTGCGGCCTGGACGCCCACCGCTGCGAAGACCGGATGTGGAACATCCTCCTGCCGCTCATCGACGACATGAGTTCCAAGATCCGCAACGCCCTGCGATTCTACAAGATCGGTTTTCCCATGGGTAAAAAGATCGAAAAACTCTACCTGTGCGGCGGCGGCGCCCATTTCCGCGAGATCGACACCGTCCTCTCGCGCAAGCTGACCATCAAAGTGCGGCGCGGCGATGCGCTGGCTAATTTCGGAAACGTGCTGCGCTCTTTCCCTCCCGACGGCGCCCTGACTTATACGACCGCCATCGGACTGGCGATGCGCGCCGCCGATGAGCAGGAACAATTCCGCCGGACTTTCCGCATCTGACCCGCCCTATGTTTGTCACCGTCAACCTCATCTCGCCGGACAAGAAGCGCGACCTGCGCAACGCGCTGGTCATGGCTTACACCCAAACCATGGTCACGCTGCTTTTCGTGACCGCGATCATCGTCACGGGCACGCTGATCTCCGTGCGTCTCATGATCAAGGGCAACTACGAAGAGCTCCAGCGCCAATCGGCCTCCGCGGCCTCGGAAGAATCGACGAATATCATGGAGAATATCCATCAGATCAACGTTTTTCTGAAACGAATCGAATCGACCGAAGCCGCTTTTATCCCCTGGGCCGACATCCTCGAACAACTCTCCCCGCTCGTCCCCGCGGGCGTGAGGCTCGAAACGCTGACCGTCAACGGAAATGGCGATATCGCCATGAGCGGTCTGGCCGAAACCCGTGACGGCGCGCTAATACTGCTCAAGAACCTCAAGGAAGCTCCCTTCATCAAAAATGTCGTGAGTCCGCTGTCGAACATCATGCAGAAACAAGACGTCCGTTTCGACTTCCAGATGAAACTCGTGAACGCGAGTCCTGTCTTATGAAGATCAACAAACGCATTGTCGTCACTATCTCCATACTGGCCGGAGCCACTCTTCTCCTGGCTGGCGGCGTAGCCGTACCGACGGTTCTGGCCATCAAGGATCTGAACAGCAAGATGGCGGCCGCGAACGCGGAGATCGACCAAAAATACGACCTCCGCAAACACACCCGAACTTCGCTCATCAAACTGCAACAAGCCAAGGAACTGATTCGCACCTTAAGTTCGGTCGCCGTCATCGAAGGCGAGGAGTTGGAGTTTGTCAGCGCCTTGGAAAAAGCAGCCGAAGACGCCGGCGTCAAACAATCCCTGGTCCTGGAGACCGTAAATCAACGCGAGCTCTCGCTTTGGGAAAAGGAGATTCCGATCAAAATCGAAACTGACGGCGAATATCGCCGCATTCTCGTCTACCTGCACAAATTAGAGCGCCTGCCGTATTACCTGACGGTCCAGAGCATCGACATCAACCTGCCGCAACATCGCGAGTCAGCCGCCGATGGCGTTGTTAAATTGCGGTTAACAGCCACCGTGCGTTGGCTCGCCAAGAATCAGCCGGTCTTCAAGCAGCTCGAGTACAACCCGAATGAACTCATCGAAGACCAGTCGAACTGATATGACTACCTCCGCTCAGACAGGCAATATCAAGAAAATCATCCGCGCCTCGACAGTTATCGCGGTCCTGATCATGCTTATCGCCATCGGCTGGACGGCTTTCTTCATGCTGCAGATCCTGGAAATCATCCCCTCTTACCAAACCACGACAACCTCCGAGACTAGTGCTCCTGGAATCGAAGCCATCAACAGTTCTCTGCTCGAACGGGTCGCGAACGAACTTCGCCAAAAAACCGAGCGGACCGAACCTGCGGTGAACGACCTGACAAATCCTTTCCTGATCCAACCCAAACCGACGCCGCCAGCTCCGCCGCCAGCTCCGCCGCCGGCACCGCCGGAAACCGCCCCGCCGGCAGCAACCGAATGACGAAAAAACCGCGCCTCGAGCGCGGTTTTGCTTGAGCCTGAACTTCGGTCTGGACCACGACCTCAGCGGCCAGCGCTCAAAATTCGCAAAGCGGCGATCAGGCGATCGAGGTCCTCATCCCGGGTAAAGCGTCCGAACGATATCCGGACCCCGCCCTGCTGCGCGGCCTTCTCGCCATAGACCGCCGCGAGCACCGGCGACGCCGCCCGCTTGCCGGCGTCGCAGGCCGAACCGGCGGAGACCGCCAGACCAGCAGCGTCCAATCGCAAGGCCAGCTCATCGCCGCGGAAACGCGGCGACTGCACGAAAACGAATTCAACCAGGGTCTCCGGGGCGTCGTTCAGCACGCGCCACCCGGACGGCAGCGACCGCAGCCCTTCCAATAAATGGTGGCTGAGCGCGATCGCGCGCCGCTGATCCTGATTGCGCTCGGCGGCCAGGATCTCGGCCGCGCGGCCGCAGGCGGCGATGCCAGCGAGATTCTCCGTGCCGGAACGCAGGCCGTTCTCCTGGCCGCCGCCCAGCACGAGCGGATCGAGCAGCTTCGGATCGCGGACGAACAGGACGCCGCTGCCCTTGGGACCGTACATCTTGTGGGACGAGAACGACAAGAGATCGACGCCGACCTCGAGCGGCCGGACCCGCAGCCGGGAAACAGCCTGAACGGCGTCGCTGAAAAATAAGACTGGCGGATCAGCCGGACCGCGCCGCTGCCGCTCGGCGGCGATCAGCTTACCGATCTCCGCCACCGGCTGGACCGCGCCCAAAATGTTATTGGCCCACATGAGAGAAACGAGGACGGTATCAGCGGTGATCAGGCCAGCGGCCGCACCAGCATCAACGCTGCCGGAGGACGCGACCGGCAATTCATCGATCAGAAAATCATGATCAGCCGCCAGCCGCTCCAGCACGGACCGGACCGAAGAATGTTCCAAAGGCGAGGTCAGGATGCGCAGCCGACGGCCTGGAAATTTCTTGCTGAGCGGCAAACACGAACCCAGCAGGGCCAGATTATTGCTTTCCGTCGCGCCGGACGTGAAGACGATCTGCGCCAGCTCGGCGCCGATAAGACCCGCGACCTGCCGACGCGCCCGATCGATGATCTCCCGCGAGCGGCGGCCGCAGGCGTGGATCGCCGAGGGATTGCCGACCTGAAGCCCGGCCTCACCGAAAACAGCGGCGACCCGCGGATCGACCGGATTCGAAGCGGCGTAATCAAGATAGATCGTTTCGTCGTCAGACATATTCGATACTCATCGCGCCTTAATATATTATGGCCGAGGCAGGGAGTCAATTGGAGTGCTGGAGTGCTGGAGTGCTGGAGTGCTGGAGTGCTGGAGTGCTGGAGTGCTGGAGTGCTGGAGTGCTGGAGTGCTGGAGTGCTGGAGTGCTGGAGTGCTG
>JBAYFM010000006.1 GCA_041667185.1 Patescibacteria group bacterium
AGCTGAACGGGCGGATCTTCGACCCGATCCACATCGTCCAGGACGGCGAATACGTCGACGCCGGTTTTCACGGCAGCGCTTCCATCAAGAAAGTCCTGCCCGTGCTCGCTCCCGACCTTTCCTACAAAGAGCTGGCCATCCGGGAAGGGGAGACTGCGGCCGCGAGCTGGGCCATCCTCACGGATCCGGCCGTCCCGGAACGCGAGCGCCGCGAGCTGCGCCGGGCCATGCTCGAATATTGCGCGCTCGACACTTTGGCCATGGTCCGGATCCTGGAATATTTCCGCGGGATTGCGGCCTGAGGCCGGTGTTGTCAATTGGTCCGCCCGGTGTTAATCTTGCGTCGTTCATTAAGGATTCTTAAAAGGTCGGCAATAGGAGGAGGCAGTATGTCCAAGAAAGTCTATCTGGTGATTTCCGGGCCTTCGGGTTCGGGCAAGACGACGGTGGCCGAAGCGCTGCTCAAAGCTGACGCGTCTTTGACGCGGCTCGTGACCAACACTTCGCGCTCGCCGCGTCCCGGCGAGGTCGACGGCCGCGATTATCATTTCCTGTCGCGCGAGGAGTTCATCGCCCGCCGCGATCAGGGTGAGTTCTTCGAGTGGGCCGAGACCTACGGCAATTTCTACGGGTCTTCGCGCCGCGAACTCGAGAAATTGTGGCGCGATCATCGGGTGGTTTTGGGCATCCTGGATATCGTGGGCGTCCGCGCGGTCAGAGCGGCCATTCCCGAGTGCGTGACGGTCTATGTCACGCCGGGGTCGCTCGATGAGTTGCGTGGCCGACTCGAAGCCCGCCCCGGCTCCACGCCGGAGGATGTGGCCCGGCGTTTCGGCAAGGCTCAGGAAGAGATGGCCTCCGCCGGGCGCGAGTTCGACCATCGGGTCGTGAACGCCGACGGCAAGCTCGACGAAGCGGTCGCTGAACTGCGCCGCATCATCGACGCGAGCGCGTGAGCCGGTCCGGACAGCCAACCGACTGAAACCAAAACCCCGCTTTCCTGAGCGGGGTTTCTTTGTGTTGATGATCATCGCGCTCGCGGCCAAAAAACTGCGCCGGAAAAAATAACCAGAACTGCCGGGCTGGGACACTCTTGCCCCTAAGACTTGGCTCAACCCAGCCAACCATTTTTGACCTGGGGACAGTCCCCTAGGTTCGGGCGGATTTGGTGAAGTGCCAGTGGAAGCAGTGCGGGCACCAGTAGACGTCGAGCTTGAGGCCTTCCGAATCCCAGAGGCGCGCGGCTTCATTCAGGGCCGACTGTTCGTCCTCGAAGATCGCTTTCCCGCCGCCCGTGTCGTCGCCGAAACACCGTTCCCGCTCAGGGGGCGGGTCGCCGAAATCCAGACGGTTGAGATTGAAGCGGTGTCGATTCGCCATAGCGTTATCGAAAGTCGTTCTGAAAAACGGGCCCGGAGGCCCGCTGCGCGGATTGTCAGCCGCTAGCTTCCCGTACTGCCGTAACCGCCGCGGCTCGCGCCGGTCATCTCGACCTCGACGAGATCGCATTTCGCAACCGGCAGCACCAGGGCCTGGGCGATCCGCTCGCCGCGCTTGATGACGACTTCGGCGGCGGTGAAGTTGTAGACCTGCACTTTCATCTCGTCCGTCGGGCCGCAGAAATCCTGGTCCACGATGCCGATGCCGTGCGGCGTGAGCAGGCCTTTCTTCAGGGGAGTGGAAGAGCGCGACGCCAGCAGCAGGACATAGCCCTCTGGCACGCGCACGATCAGGTTCGACGGGATGAGCGCCAGCTTGGCTGGGGCGATGGCCGTCTCCTCGCGGGCGTAGATATCGAAAGCGACCGAGCCGGGCGTGGCGTAGGTCGGCAGCGGCAGCGTCGGGTCGATCCGGCTGATCTCGAGGTTGATCATAGGTAATTGGTGATGACCATGCCGGCGGCGTCGGCCACGGTGCGGACGATGTAATCGGTGAGCGACGAGGAAATGCCGACCAGGATGAAGCCGAAAATGCCGGACTTGATGACCTCGACGGCCTCGTCGTGGCCATCGGCCGAGGAGCCCTGGGTCATGAGCAGAAAGCCGCCTTTGAGGATCTGCAGGACCAATATGAAACCGGCGAGACCCAGGAGACAGCGGATGAGCGCTGTGGCGATCATCCTGATGTCGAGATTCGGCAAGCCGGACGACTGGGCGTAGACCAGTCCGAGATCGACCGCCTGAGCCGCCGCGGCGAACGGCGCGAACATCAGGATCAGGCCGAGAGCGAGCGATAGGCGGAATTTAGTTTTACTGCCAGGGAGGTCCATAAAGAAGCTCGGTCGATGCGACCGGGCTGGATGATCATTTTTTGCCGCGGCTGGTCCGCGGTTTCTGGGACGGCTTGGCCGCCTTGGCTTCGCCGGCCACGATGTTGGCGCCGAAATTCTTCCACATCTGGGAAGCCTGCGGTTCGCGGGCGCCGAAATATTTCGAGCCGAGTTTTTTCGAACCGTAGGGATTTTCGCAGGCCGTAGACAGCGGCGAGAAGGACATCTGGGCGATCGGCATCTTATAGAACAGCTTGACCGGCAGGCTGCCGATGTTCGAGAGTTCGAGCGTCAGCTTGAGGCGGTTGCCGGGATCGAGATAACCGGCCGTGGCGTGGATGATGATGCCGAGGCGGCCGAGCGAGCTCTTGCCTTCGAGCCGGCCGACGACATCGTCGCCGACGCCGACCTCTTCATAGGTCGCGCCCAGCGCGAATTCGCCCGGATGCAGGATGAAAGGCCGGTCCTCGTCGATTTCCACGCGCCGCATCAGGTTGTCGACCGGTTGGCGGACGTCGATGATGTGGTGGTTGACCGTGTCGAAGATCAGGAAAGCGCGGTCCAGGTGCAGATCAACCGACGCCGGCTGGACGCATTCCGGCGCGAAAGGCGCGATCGAAATTTTGCCTTGTTCCAGGTATTTTTTGATGTCCCGATCCGACAGGATCATAAGGTCGCGCGGGGGTTTGTTACTGACTGGTTATACCAAACGGCGGGCGGTTTTTCAAATCACCGCCCGCCGCCCTGTTGATGAATCCTGTTTTCCGCTCAGACCGACACTTTGACGCCCGGGCCCATGGTCGAGGTGACCGTGACCGACTGGACGTAGGTGCCTTTGGCCGTGGCCGGCTTGGCCCGGCGGATGGCGTCCATGATGGCGTTGAAATTCTCGGTCAGCTGCTCCTTGGTGAAGGAAACTTTGCCGATGATCTGGTGGACGTTGGCGGTATCATCAGCCTTGAAAGCGACCTTGCCGCGGCGGAGCTCTTCGACGGCCTTCTTGATGTTGGCGGTGACCGTCTCGTTCTTCGGGCTCGGCATGAGGCCTTTGGGGCCGAGGATCTTGGCCACCTTGGCGAGTTTCGGCATCATGTCCGGCGTCGCGACGGCGATGTCGAAGTCGATCTTGCCGGAGGAGGCGATCTTGGCGATCAGTTCCTCGCCGCCGACCGGGTCGGCGCCGGCTTCCTTGGCTTCGCGTTCCTTCTCCGGGCTCATGACGAAAGCGGCCACTTTCTTGGTCTTGCCGGTGCCATGGGGCAGGGCGACCGTGGCGCGGACCTGCTGCTCGCCCTTCTTGGGGTCGATGCCGAGGTGGATGTGGACTTCGACGGAGGCGTCGAATTTGACGGTCGAGGTCTTCTTGGCGATCTCGATCGCTTCTTCCGGAGCGTAGGTCTTCTTGGCGTCGAAGCTCGCGAGCTGCGCCTTGTAGCGTTTGCCGTGCGGCATAGGTTTCGTGGTGTTCATCCCGGCGGATCAAGGTCCGTCGAGGACGGGCGGCTGCGTTGGCAGCCTCCCACAATTAGTTGGTGAAGTTGGGAAGTTGGGGAGAGACGGAGTGCTGGAGTGCTGGAGTTCAGCCGGCGATCTCCACGCCCATCTGGCGGGCCGTGCCTTCGATGATGCGGATGGCGGCCTCGATGTCGGTCGTGTTGAGGTCGGGCATCTTCTTCTCGGCGATCTCTTTGGCCTGAGCCTTGGTGATCTTGCCGACCTTCTCGGTCAGCGGCTTGCCGGAACCCTTGGTGATGCCGGCGGCTTTCTTGATCAGCTCGGAAGCCGGCGGGGTCTTGAGGATGAACGAGTAGGTCCGGTCTTCGTAAACGGTGATGACGACCGGGGTGATGTCGCCGCCGAGTTTGGACGTCGCCGCGTTGAATTTCTGGCAGAATTCGGCGATGTTCAGGCCGTGCTGGCCGAGCGCCGGGCCGACTGGCGGAGCCGGATTGGCCTTGCCTGCCGGGATCTGCAGTTTGATCACTGTCTTGACCTTCTTGGCCATATTTTTGTGCGAATAATTAGCCTTGATCTGGCCGTGGTGAGAAGCGGGTCCGTAAGAACCCCACCCGGCACGTGTCCGGCAGGTTACCTCAAATTCGGTTATCGCGCAAGACCGGGGCGGTCTCGGTGGCTAGCGACGATCCTGTTCGTCTCGACCCCGCTGATTTTGGCGAAAATAAGCCAGGTTTTTCAGTTTGGTCCAAGTCCGTCATTCCAGTTCCGCGGTTTGAAGCGTTACTGATTCTGGCGTCGCTGCCAGGGACGGACCGACAGCCTTTCAGCCGGGAAAAGTCGGTTTTCAACCGCGGAACAGCGCATTGACTTTTGCCTGTTTTACTGCTTAGATAAGATCTTCCGCACTTTTTCGGTTCGGAAGACCATCAGCCCCTTCACAACCGAATAAGAAACATCGGCCGTGAGCGCCACGGGCGCGCGGTCGAGAAAGGCGGTTCCTAATGGCGAAGAACGCAGTGTTACACCGGCTCGGAACGCATTCTGGTCCTGATGACATCGAACCCTCGTGCGGCGTGATCGACATCCGCGAAGGAACGGAGATCAAACAGCGTCTGGTCATCGATTGCGGCTCCGGTTCGCGGCGCCACAAGGGCGTCGAGACTTTCTTCGGACCGGACCTGTCGCTCTTCGAGGATGGCCGGCCGATCGACGCGGTGCTCGTCACGCACGCGCATCACGATCACGTCGGCTGTCTGCCGGCTCTCGTGCCGTATCTCTCTCTGGACGCCCAGTTCATCATGACCCGGCCGACCGCACTCGCGGTCAACCAGGCGTTCATGCTGGAACTCAGGGCGGCTTCCAAAGCGATCGCCAAGACAGCGCCTGGAGTCGCCAAGCCCTACGGTTTGGATGACGTCCGCAAGATGCTGTCGCGCGTCACGGAGATCACGAGCGCCGGCTGCCACGAGCTGCTGCCCGGCCTTCAGGTCTGGGTCCAGTCGGCCGGCCATATCAGCGGGGCGTGTTCTTACACCCTGCTCGCCGGCCAGACCCGCGTGCATTACGCGGGCGACCGCTGCGACCACGACCAGCCCGGGATCCTCGGCGCCCGACCGCTGCCGCCAGCTTGGCGGCCGCAGATCGTCGCCGGCTCGGACTGCACCTACGGCTACGACTCCGGCGGCACGGTTCCCGCGTGGCGCTCCGAAATGGATCGCGCCATCGAGATGTGCCGCAAGGCTCTGGACGAACGGCGGCGGGTGTTGTTCTACGCCTTTTCGCTGCATCGCGCCGGCGCCATCGCCCACGAGTTGCAGCGCGCCGGTCTGACGCGCGGTGGCCGCGTGTTCCTCGACGGTTCAGCCTGTGGTTTCGCCGATCTGTACACGTCGGACGATCACATCTGGTGCGATCGCGACGAGAAGCTCGTCATCGATCGGGTGAACCACATCTGGGAACGTAAGCAGCGCGAAGCGGTCCTGAATTCGAACCGCGGGTACGTCGTCATCGCCCCTCCGGGCATGGGCGGACCCGGCGGCGTCGGCACCTGGTGGCGGCGTGAGCTGTTGCCGGATCCGGGCGCGGTCGTCGCTTTCTCCGGTTTCGTCGCCCCGGATACCGACGGTCAGATCATTCTGGCCGCGGAAGCCGAACGGCAGCGCACCGGTAACGACCAGCGGGTCAAATTCCGGGAGACCGACCGTCTCGGACACATCCAGTCCGTCTCGTTGGATCTCGCTTGCCAGGTGGAACATTTCCGCCTCGGCGGCCACAACGACCGGCAGGGGACCATCAAGTGGTTCCTGGATCTGGCTCCGGAAACAGCGATCCTCACGCACGGCTCTATGAACGCCATCGTGAGCGTCGAGGCTTCCTTGGCTGGTTCCGGGATCAAGCTCATCCGTTCGGATCTTGAGCCCGTGACTGTCATCGATCTTTAGACACCGACCCTTTGGGCATCCTCTCCGGATGCCCATTTTTTTGTACAAAAAAAAAGACGCCAAGAGTTGGCACCTTCCGGTCAAAAAAAAGGGGTGTCCCTTTTGCGTGTTCAATCATCGAGGTCGCCCGAAGAATGGAGCGAGCCGCGCTGATCGGCGGCGTAGACCGGCTGCAGGCCGAGTTTCCGGCGGATCTTTCCGCGCCAGGCGGCTTGTTCAGCGGGTTCGTAGAATTTATTGGTCGGCTTCTTGGATTCCTTTTGGAGCTCCTTGACGATCATTGCTGCATCCAGTTCCTCAAGATGCGTGGCAAGAACGAGGACCTCCCGGTCAGATGCGGTCACGAGTTTCCCTCGGGTATTGTGGAAAGTGTAGGACTGAACCAGTTCACCGGTCGCGAGATCGACGTAGATCAGGTAGCAGCCGTGGGAACTAGTGGCCCGGAGCGCCCAGACCCCCAAGTTGTAGGCCCGGGAGTAGTTGTCCAGATAGCCGCTGCGGCCGTCGGCCTCGAGCGCGAGCCAGGGCACGAGCTGCCATTGCTCCTTTTGGGAGCGGGCGTACGCCCGGATGCTTTCAGCCAGGTCCGCTGTCGTTTTCTCAATGGCCTTTTTGGGGTCGATCTTTTTTGCCATCAGAGCCTCCGTGGTTGTCGAAAGAACGCCCTTTTCTTATCATGGCGCATTGGCCGGGTCAAGGCGGTTGCTCGCATATCAAAACGCGGGCCGTTGCTAGCCAGCGTTTTCGCCACGTCGTTCGCGAACGACGTAGCTCCGCATCTCCGTATTTCATACAAAAAAAGGCGCCAAGGGTTGGCGCCTGCGGTTCAAAAGCGGATAGTCCTCTTCGATGTGAAAAAGACTGTCCCTTTTGCCTTATCAGAAGATGCTTGAGAGGTTGGCTGGGCCGCGCTGGTCGGCGGTGTAGACCGGCTTCAGACCACGCTCCCGGCGGATCTTTTTGCGCCAGGCGGCCTGTTTAGCGGGGTCGTAGAACTTGTTGGTCGGTTTCTTGGATTTCCTCTGGAGTCCCTTGATGATCGCGGCGGCGTCCAGTTCCTTGATGTGAGCGGCGAGAGCGAGCACCTCTCTGTCTGAGGCGGGAGTGGGCTTGCCTTGGTCCCAGTGGAACATGCCGGCCCGGATCAGTTCGCCGGTCGCGAGGTCAACGTAGATGTTGTAGCCGCCGTCGGAGCGGCTCGCGTCGAGCGCCCAGACCCCCAAGTTGTAGGCCCGGGAGTAGTTGTCCAGGTAGCCGCTGCGGCCGTCGGCCTCGAGTGCGAGCCAGGGCACGAGCCGCCACTGCTCCTTCTGGGAGCGGGCGTACGCCCGGATGCTTTCAGCCAGGTCCGCTGTCGTTTTCTCAATGGCCTTTTTAGGGTCGATCTTTTTCGCCATCAGAGCCTCCATGGTTGTCGAAAGAACGCTCATTTCTTATCATGGCGCATTGGCCGGGTCAAGGCGGTTGCTCGCATATCAAAACGCGGGCCGTTGCCAGCCCGCGTCTCTCCCTGATCCAATGAACGGGAGAGTGCGGGAGTGCAGGAGTCGGGGAGACCCGACAAAAACTCCTACACTCCGCCACGTCGTTCGCGAACGACGTGACTCCGTCTCTTCGTCTCTCCCTGACTCCGTCTCTCCTAAACTTCCCAACTTTCTAAATCTTCTTCACTTGCAAGAAATCCAACTCCACCGGCGTCTCGCGGCCGAACATGGAGACGAGCACCTTGATTTTGCCGCGCGACTCGTCGATCTCGGCCACCTTGCCTTCGAAGCCCTTGAACGGGCCGTCGGTGATCTTGACCGGAGCGTTGACATCAATGTTGATCTTGTATTCCGGCTCGTTGACGCCCATCCGTTTCTGGATGGTCTTGATCTCCTCCTCGGAGATCGGAGTCGGCGTGTTGCCCGTGCCGATGAAGCCGGTCACGTTCGGCGTGTTGCGGACGACATACCAGGAGTCGTCGGTGACGATCATCTCGACCATGACGTAGCCGGGGAAAATCTTCTCCTCGACGATCTTGCGCTTGCCGTTCTTGATCTTGATCTTTTTTTCCTTGGGGATCAGGACGCCGAAGATCTTGTCCTGCATGTCCATGGACTCGATGCGCTGCTTGAGATTGTGGGCGACGTTCTCCTCGTAACCGGAGTAGGTGTGGATGGCGAACCAGCGTCGTCCGAGTTGTGATGTCTGTTTCGGCATAGGGGCCGAGAGGCAATTGGCAGCTGCCAGCTAGCGCCGGCCGCGCCCAAAGGACTAAATGTTAAGAACGCGGCGGAAGATGATGACCAGGGCGTAATCGATGACGCCGAAAAACACGGCGGTCGACAGGGAAATGCCGATGACGACCAAGGTGTCCTTGACGACGTGGCTGCGAGTCGGCCAGGTGACCTTCGTGAGCTCGGCCCGCGATTCCTTTATATAAGCGATGAGAGGATTGGCCATAGTGAGCCAAATTTCAGGTTCTTAAAACCGCCCCGGGGGCGGTATATAGATTGATATGCCGACTATAGCGCAGAAACTGCGGGTTGGCAAGTGGGACGCTGTTTTGCCGGCCAGCGCCGACTTCAGCCCGGCCACAAGCCCAGTTGCGCTGTTTGCGCCCAGGGTGTTAAGTAGGGGCGGACCCAGACAAAGGAGAGTCCTATGTATGGGGAGAACCTTTTACTTCGACTCATCCCGCTGTGGATACTCGCCGCGGTCGTGTCGATCGCGGTCATGCTGCTGCTCCGTCGCTTTCGCGGCGGCCGCGGCCTCAGAACCGCGACCGTCGTCATCTGGTCGCTCGCGGCGGCTGGCTACGGCGGCACGATCCTGGCCGATCGCACCGGTATTTCCGCTTTGCCCGTCACGATCATCATTTCTGATTCTTGGTCCGAGGTCGAGAGGATCGAGATCATCGCGGCCGCGGATTATTGGAACGGACTGGTCCTGGAGATGACCGGCCGTCCGGCTTTCATCCTGCGGCGCGGCGCCGCCGGTTATCAGCCGGATCGTTTCTATCTGGCCCCGGTCTTCGGATCCAAGCCGTGCGATGGTTTGAACGTGGTCGCTCCGGATGACTCCGATCCGGCCAGTTCCGGCGAGGGCGTGGATGGCATAGGACGTTTCATCGCCTGCGGCTGGCATTGGCCGGGCGGCGACGTCATCGTTTGGCGCCGCCAGGTCTGGTTCGGTGATGAGTTGGATCATTGCGATCTGAACCGGATCGTTCGCCACGAACTCGGCCATATGCTGGGGCTGTCTCACTATGGCGAGGAGGGTCGTTCGACCATGGCGTCGGTCGTTCGTTGCGGTACGGATGAAGCGGCTCTGCGCCGCTATGACCGCGTCCTGCTGGAACAGCTCTTTTACGGCCGCTGAATCTTAAGACCGCACTCTTTGGAGGGCGGTCTTTTTTTGTTTCGCGGTCGGACGGCTCGGTCGCCGGAGCGGTCGCTTCTTAATACCGAAGATTAGCTGGCTGCCCCGTCTGCGGCGGGGGAGTCTTTTTTGACTTTCAATATGAGTTGACCGCACGCCGCGGCGATGTCCGTGCCCATGGAGCGCCGGCGCGTGGCGTCGATCCCGGCGCGTTCCAGGGCGGCCAGAAAATCCTGCGTCGCCGTCTCGTCGGAACCAGTGAAGCCGGAGTCGGTCGCATTGTAGGGGATGAGGTTCACCCGGGCCCGGCCGGACGCGCGCACGAAAGCAGTCAGAAGTTCGGCGTGTCGCGGCGTGTCGTTGACGCCGGCGAGCAGGAGGTATTCGAAAGTCACGTGCCGACGCCGGCCGCCTTTTTCCTGGAGATAGCGGTTCGACCAGGCGGCCAGCCGTCCGAGGAAGCCTTCGTATGAGGTCGGCATGATCTCGCGGCGCGTCACGGGGTCGGCGCTGTGCAGGGAGATGGCGAGACGCACCGGCGGCCAGTCTTGGTCGCCGAGGAGCGCTTCGAGCTGCGGCAGGAGCCCGACGCTCGAGACAGTGATGTGGGTGGGGCCGACGTCCGTCCGCTCAAGGAGCGTCCGGATCGCCGCTTTGACGTTGTCATAATTCGCCATCGGTTCGCCCATGCCCATGAAGACCAGGTTGCTGATCCGTCCGGCTTGTTCCGTGTGTTCCGCCAGGTGGCGTTTCCAGAAGCGGTACTGGTCGACGATCTCGTCGGCGGTCAGATTGCGCTGGAGCCCCATCCGGCCGGTGGCGCAGAACGTGCAGCGCATGGCGCAGCCGACCTGCGAGGAGACGCAGATCGTCCAGGCGCCGCGGCGGTTGCGCATGAGCACGGTCTCGATGCATTGTCCGTCCGTCAGTTTCAGGGCCGCTTTGTGGGTCTCGTTGTCGCCGCTTCCGACGATGGTCGCGTCGACATAGGATGTCCAGGGAGTGTTTTCGGCCAAAGTTTGCCGCAGGCCGGCCGGCAGGGAAGTGGCGTTGTTCCAGCTGTTCCAGCCATCCTGAAACAAGGCCGAGCCGATCTGCTTCCAGCGGAAAGCCGGCTCGTCCGGGAAATTTTTTCTGAAGAGTTCTTCGCGGGTCAGTGGCATCATAGGTCAGCGCGTCTCATCTAATACTATCAGGGAATTGCGCGCAATACTAAACCGCCCCTTGCGGGGCGGTTTTTCGGCTGTCAGCTAGAGCGTGGCGTCGGCGCCTTCGGTGGTGTAGTCGCCGGAATTGCCGCTGGCCTTGCAGGTCTTGCGATCGGCATAGAACTGCTTCCAAGTGGCGTTCTTTTCGCTCTTGAAAGTCTTGTTGGCCTGGCGGAGTGAAGTCTGGTAGGCGGACCAGGCAGCCTTGGCCGCGGCGCGGCGTTCCTTGAGATCGACGATCTTCCAGGCTGCGACGAGCGCGGTCTTGCGGGCCTCGAGCGCGGCTTTGTGGGCGTTGTAGCGGGTCTCGATGGATTTGAGGAGAGCGGTTTCGCGGCTGGCGACGGCGGTCTGCATGCAGGCGATCATCGCGGCGTTCGCGGCTTCAGCCTCCAGGCGCTTTTTTTCCTTGAGCTGTTCCCGTTCCTTTTTCAGCTGTTCGCGGAGCTTCTCTTTTTCTTCCTTGATCCGTTCGCGTTCGGTTTTAGCTTTCTCTTTCCAGTCGTCATCATCATGGTCGTTGACGTTGGAATTGACGTTAGTGTTCGCGTTGGTGTTTGTGTTGGAGTTTGAGTTGCTGTTGGTGTTCGTATTCGTGTTTGCGTTCGTGTTGACGTTGACGTTCGAATTGGAATTCGAGTTGTCGTTGGTCTCGGTCGCAAGGACCGGGAGGGCCAGGGTCGAGGCCATGAGCGAGGCCAGGACGGCCGTGCCGAGGTAGCGTTTGAACATAGTTTATGGGCGCTTGATTAGCGTTAATTTAATAAGGCGCTTAATAGCATAATATATGACGCCGTTCGTGGCAAAATCTTACAGGTTCAAAAAGACGCCGGCTGGAGCCCGGCGCCTTTTTATCGTGTGATTCGCTAGATGTCTAGGTTCTTCACGTTCTTTGCGTGCGTCTGGATGAAGCGTTTGCGCGGTTCGACCTCGGAACCCATCAGGATGTCGAACATGGTGTCGGCTTTTTGCGCGTCCTCGACGGTCACGATCCTCATCATGCGACTCGCGGGATTCATGGTCGTCTCCCAGAGCTGTTCTGGGTTCATTTCGCCGAGACCTTTGTAGCGTTGGACGGCCACGCCGCTCACGGTCTGGGTCGCCGCTTCTTCGGCCGCCGCCTCTTCAGCTTCTTCGGTCGGAGTCCCTTCGGCTTTCTTCGCGCTCACCTTGGCTTGTTTGGTGTCAGCCCGTTTCTTCTGGTATTCGGCGATGTGGCGGTCGCGTTCGGCTTCGGTGAAGGCGTATTTGAAATCCTTGGCGCCGCCGACGCGATAGAGCGGCGGCTGGGCGATGAACAGGTGGCCCTGATTGATGAGATCCGGGAAATAGCGGTAGAAGAGCGTCAGGAGCAGGGTGCGGATGTGCGCGCCGTCAACGTCGGCATCGGTCATGATGATGATACGGCCGTAGCGCAGCCGGGTGATGTCGAACTGTTCGTCGATGTTCGTGCCGAGCGCGACGATCAGGTTCTTGATCTCGTTGTTGGCCAGGATCTTGTCGAGGCGCGCGCGCTCGACGTTCAGGATCTTGCCGCGCAAGGGGAGGATGGCCTGGAATTCGCGGTCGCGGCCCTGTTTGGCCGAACCGCCGGCGGAGTCGCCCTCGACGATGTAGAGTTCCGAGCGGGCTGCGTCGCGGGTCGAGCAGTCGGCCAGTTTGCCGGGAAGCGTTAATCCCTCGAGAGCGCCCTTGCGGAGCACGGTGTCGCGGGCGGCCTTGGCGGCGGCCCGGGCGCGCGCGGCCAGGATGCATTTCTCGACGATAGCCTGGGAATCTTTCGGGTGTTCCTCAAGGAAGATCTCGAACGCCTCGGAGAACACCGACTCGACGGCCGTGCGGGCTTCGGGATTGCCGAGTTTGGCTTTGGTCTGGCCCTCGAATTGCGGCTCCTTGATCTTGACGCTCACGACGGCGGTCAGGCCCTCGCGGCTGTCTTCGCCGCTGATGTTGTCATCTTTTTCCTTGAGGTAGCTCTGCTTGCGGGCGTAGCTGTTCAGGACGCGGGTGAGCGCCATGCGCAGACCGACGAGATGCATGCCGCCGTCCGGGTTGTAGATGTTGTTCGCGAAAGCGTACACGTTCTCGTGGTAATCTTCGACGAATTGGAACGCGACCTCGACCTGGACGCCCTCGGCTTCTTTGTTGACGTAGAAGACCGTCGGATGTTTGACCTCTTTCTGGTGATTCAGATGGCGGACGTAGGATTTGACGCCGCCTTCGAAATAGAAGCCGTAGGTGGTGAGCTGGCCGCGGGTCCGTTTGTCGACGATGTTCATCCGGACGCCTTTGGTCAGGTAGGATTGCTGGCGCAGATGGTCGAGCACGGTCTCCCATTTATATTCCAGGGTCTGGAAGATGGACTTGTCGGCCTGGAAGGTGATGGTGGTGCCGGTACCGCGGGCGTTGCCGACGGATTTCACCTTGTATTGCGGGACGCCGCACTTGTATTCCTGGACCCAGAGTTTGCCGTCGCGCTTGACCTCGGCTTTCATGTGGGTGGAGAGGGCGTTCACGACCGAGACGCCGACGCCGTGCAGGCCGCCGGACACTTTGTAGCCGCCCGCGCCGAATTTGCCGCCGGCGTGCAGCTTGGTCAGCACGAGCTGGAGCGCGGAGACCTTGTACTGTTTGTGCATGTCGACCGGGATGCCGCGGCCGTTGTCTTCGACGGAAACGTAATCATCCGGCAGCAGGGTGACGGTGATCTCGTTGCAGTGGCCGCCCATGGCTTCGTCGATCGAGTTGTCGACGACTTCCCAGATGAGGTGATGCAAGCCCTGCTCGCCGGTCGAGCCGATGTACATACCCGGACGGCGGCGCACGGACTCAAGACCCTCAAGGACGGTGATTTGTTTGGCGGAATATTCCTGGCCTCCCTTAGCCTTTTTTTCAGCAGCCATAAAGCCTTTATCGAAAATCCGCGGAACTGCGGATAACGCGAAAATGGTAACACGCGGAACCGCAAATCGCAAGGTTGGCGGCCTGAAAAATAGACGTAAATTCGCCCACGGGTCCGTTCGGGAGGATAAAAAAAGCGCCCGATAGTTTCGGGCGCGGACGCGTTGTCGGCGGCGATCAGGTCAGAGCGAACATGATCAGCGTTACTTGGACTATGGCGTTGGCGATGATCGCTCCGAATTTCACCTGTTCTTCGGGATCTTTGAAGAGTGCGAACAGGATGGCGACCATCAGGACCAGACAGCCGGCGACGAAGAAAGCCGCCGAACTTGTCAGTTTGAAGATCGTCCAACAGAGCGGGGTCGCGAGGCTCGCGGAAGCGAGGATCGGCAACAGGCTAGCCACCGGTCCGCGCGGGAATTCTTTCTTCGCGGACGGCTGCGTCCTGAAAGCCGCGACCAGCGACCAGGTCAGGATCATGCATTGGACGGCCAGACTGGACGCGACGGCGATCACTGGCGCCAGTCCCGCGAGCAGCACGGCGGCGTAGGTCGCGAAGCATAGGATGGTCAGCGCAACGGACCAGATGACGAATTGGGGTGTGCGGTCTTGGATCACGGCATCCTCCTGTTGGTTTTGCGGCGTTGAACCGCTGGAACTCGAGCTGAGCTATTATATAAAGAACCGGTATCCGCACCTTGCCCGCCGCAGCCGCCTTTGTCAAACGCCGGCTGCACCTGCCAAAGATCGGGAAATCTGATATCATTTGAGCTGTCCTAAAAAGTACGCGGCCTATGGCTTTCGATCCGACCCGGGAAGGACAATTGACCGAGGATCAGCTCAAGTGGGGCTACTGGTGGGTCACGCACAAAGTGCAGGTCCGCAAGATCTTCGCGATCGCGCTGGTGGTTTTGGATGTCGCGCTGGTCGGTTACGGCAGCTTCGGTTTCATTGACTGGTTCTTCTTGTCCGGGGCCAGGGAGCGGCAGGAGATCGGGCTCCTGGCCGAGACGGTGACTGATTTTCCTTACTTTCACGCCCGGTTCGCGCCGCGGGAGCTGGCTATCGAGGGCACGTCGGTCCTCGAGGCAGGGGAGGGTAGTTATGATCTGGCGACCAGGGTCGCGAATCCGAATCCGCAGTGGTGGGCGAATTTCAATTATCAGTTCCTGTCCGGCAGCGAGCCGCTGGGTGCGTTGCAGCGCGGCTACATCCTGCCTGGCGAGGTCAAATATCTTTCCGGCCTGGGGACCAAAGCGGCGAGTTTTCCGAGCGGCGCCGAGGTCGCGATCACTGATCTGGTCTGGCATCGGGTGAACAATCATATTGTTCGTCCGGATTACGCCGTCTGGTCGGCCGCCCGTCTGAATTTCCTGCTCTCGGACATCAAGTTCCAGGCTCCGGATCCGTCCGATCAGCTGAAGGTCAGCCGGGCGTCATTCACTCTGAAGAACGATTCCGGTTACGGTTATTGGAAGGTCGGTTTTTTCGTCGCGCTGCTGCGGGGCGAGCAGGTGGTCGCGGCTAACTACGTCACTGTGAGCGAGTTGCGCGCTGGCGACGTGCGGCCGGTCGAGGCTAGTTGGTTCTCCGATCTGCCGCCGGTCGACCGGGTCGAGATCACGCCCGAGGTCAACCTGTTTGATGACCGGGTTTTCATCCCGCCGGGACAATGAACTGTCGCAAGGTTCACTTATCGGCGCGACTGGTGTAAAAAGAGCTGGTCCAGCTCTGTTTTTATTGAGTTCCGCTCGGCTGTGGGACCGAGCTCAGCTCGGTCTGAAAAGATGACGGCGAAGCCCGGCTTCGCATTCTCTTTATATGAATAGATTGACGGCGATATTCAGGCGGTTCGATTGGGTCCTGTTCGGGTCGGCTTTAGCGCTCACGATCTTCGGACTCGCGGTGCTTTATAGTACCTCGCTCGGCACGGGAGCCGCGGCCGGCGAGTTCGCCAATTTCCGCAAGCAGCTGGCGTTCGCCGGCGTCGGCGCGGCCGTGGCAGTGGCTTTCACCCTCGTCAATTACCGCTACCTGTCGAACTTTTCTAAGGTCCTGTACGTCGTTTCCGTCCTGTTGCTCATGGCCGTCCTGATCATGGGCCAGACGACGCGCGGCGCCCGGAGCTGGTTCGGTTTCGGCGGTTTCGGCATCCAGCCCGTGGAATTCGTGAAACTTTTCCTGGTGGTCTTCCTGGCCAAGTTCTTCAGCGACTACGCGCGCGACCATCGGCCGTTCCTGCCGATCGCCGGTTCCGGCCTCGCTTTCGGCGCGCTGTTCTGCCTGGTCGCGATCCAGCCGGATTTCGGTTCAGCCTTCCTGCTCGGCATCATTTGGTTCTCCATGCTGCTCATCGCCGGGGTCAAACGGTCGCACCTGCTCGCACTCGCGATCTTCGCGGCCGTCGTCGCAGCGACCGCCTGGCTCCTCGTCCTGCAGCCGTATCAGAAAGACCGCGTCCTGGCCTTCCTCGATCCCGGTCGCGATCCGCTCGGCCGCGGCTACAACGTCACCCAGTCGGTGATCGCCGTCGGCTCCGGCGGCTTCTTCGGCCGCGGTCTCGGCTACGGCTCGCAGAGCCAGCTGCACTTCCTGCCGGAGCGCCAGACTGATTTCATTTTCGCGGCCACGGCCGAAGAGCTCGGCTTCCTCGGCGTGCTGCTCGTCTGCGGCCTGTTCGCGATCATCTTCTACCGGTGTTTCATCCTGGCGAAGAACGCGCGCGACGATTTCTCGCTGTTCCTGGTCCTCGGCATCGCGATCTCGCTCGCCGCCGAGGTCGCGGTCAACGTCGGCGGCAACCTGCGGCTCATGCCGGTCACGGGCATCACCCTGCCGTTCCTGAGCTACGGCGGCAGTTCGCTCCTCGCGAAATTCTTGACGCTCGGCGTCCTCGAATCCGTCGCCGTCCGCAGCGCGCGCTGAGCCTCCGGCCTGTGCATAAACCGGGATTGAAAGGGGGCTGAAAAAATGCTAAAATATCAACAGGGATGCGGATGACCCGCGGCCCTGAAAATAAAAAGTCGGCCAGTAAAACCAAAAATATGGCTTTTCAACAGCCCGCGGCCCGTCCTTCGCAATTTTACGATGAAGGGATCAAACTGATCTCCTACTGTCCGTTATGCGAGGCCAGTTACAATCCGCATGAGACCAAAGTGCTGGGCGAGAAAGAGGATAGCCATCTGCTGCACATCCAATGCGGCAACTGCCGCAACGCCATCCTCGCGCTCGTCCTGATCTCGGCCGTGGGCGTGAGTTCCGTCGGTCTCGTGACCGATCTCAGCGGCGACGAGGTCGACCGTTTCAAATCCGGGCGCGCCGTTTCCACGGACGACGTCATTGATACCCACCACTTGCTGCGCGACGAGGACGAGATGTTCCGCCGCCTGGCCATGGCCTGATCGACCAATAGCCAACAAGCCGCCCTCGGGCGGTTTTTTGACTGGTCAGTTTTTCTGTTCATCGCGGATGAATTGTTCCAACTTGACGATCTTCAAAACCAGTCAACAGCCGCCAGCCGGCCGCCGTTAACCCAAAAGCCGGCGAGACTCTTGCGTGTTTCGGAAAAACAGTGTAAACAATTAGGAATGCGAATTCCTTTTTTTTTATTTTTCATTCAGCTTGGAATAAGCTCTGAACAGCTATGGAAACAGTGAAGTTGGCGGTCAAAGGCCGGTCGGTCAAAGGAAAACAGGTGAAGACGCTGCGGACGGCCGGCGTCATTCCCGCGGTCGTTTACGGCCACGGCGTCGATTCGCGCCCGGTCGAAGTCGATTACAAGATCTTCGAGAAGGTGCTGGATCAAGCCGGCGAATCCACGCTCGTCGACCTCGTGATCGACGGCGGCGAAACGGTGAAGGTCCTGATCCAGGACGTCCAGCGCGATCCGCTCAAGGACACTATCACGCACGTCGACCTACGCCAGGTCCGCATGACCGAGAAGCTCGATGTCGACATCGAGATCAACTTCATCGGCGAGGCTCCGGCCGTCAAGGAATCCGGCGCCATCCTGGTCCGCAGCATGAGCGTCATCGCCGCCCGCTGTTTGCCGGGCGACCTGGTCCACGCCATCGACGTCGATCTGACCGGCATGAAGAAGATCGGCGACATCATCAAGGTCAAGGATCTGGCGGCCCTCAAGGGCATCGAGTTCATGGCCAACCCGAACGAGGTCATCGCGGTCGTCAACGAGCCGATCTCGGAGGCTGAGCTCAAGGCTATGGAGGCCAAGCCGGTCGAGGATGTCAGCGCCGTGAAGGTCGAGGCTGATGAGAAGAAGGCCGCGGCTGCCGCCGAGGAACCGGCCGAGGACAAGAAAGAAAAGAAGAAGTAAGGCCGGCGCGATCGGTTGTTCACGCGGCGCCCCGCAAGTGTTAAAGTGAAGGGGCCAGCAGGCCGGGTTTCCGGCCGTGATCCCGCCAATGTGAACAACGCGAACATCCCGTCCAACGAAACGCCGACTACCCGCCGAGAGAGCATCTCCCGGCGGGTAGTTTTGGCTCTCAGGGAATCTTTCTGGGCTAACATCGCCGCCTGGAGCGCGATTTTCTTCGCGGTCGTCCTGGGTCTGGCCGCGCTCGGCTGGTTTTTCTGGACCGGCGACCGCGCGGCCAGCGGGGGATCGTTTTTCTCGCGGTTCGTCCGCGAGTCCGCGCCAGCCGCGGCACCGCCGGCGGCCGAGACTCCAGCTGCGCCCATGGTCCGGCGGGCCATTGACGGCCTGCCTCTCGCAGCAGCCGCTGACGATACCGGATATTTCGCCGTGACCGTGGAGAACATGATCGAGGCCCGGCCGCTGTCCGGACTCGCCGCCGCCGCGCTCGTCATCGAAGCTCCGGTCGAGGGCGGCATCACGCGCTTCCTGGCCGTGTATCCGGCCGCCGCGACGGTCGGTAAGATCGGTCCGGTGCGCTCGGCCCGGCCCTATTTCGTCGAGTGGTCGCGGGAATTCGGCGCGCTTTACGCCCACGTCGGCGGCAGCCCGGACGCCCTGAAGATCCTGAACGCTGCCTCGCCGCGCAGCCTCAACCAATTCTTCTGGGGAAAATATTTCTGGCGCGATGCCGGCCGCCAGATGCCGCACAATGTCTACACGTCCGTCGAGTTGCTGGCCGGCGGGAATTCGGCGCGCTATGGCAGCCAGGCCGCGGCGCTGCCTCGGTCCTGGAAGTTTAAGGAGGAAGCGGCGCTCGAGGAGCGGCCGGCGGCTTCGCCCGACATTGTCGTTGATTATTCGACGCCGACCTATCGCGCCGCCTGGAAATATGACCGGGCCCGCAACATCTACCGCCGCTATCAGAATGACAGCTTGCAGCGCGACGACGCCGGTGCGGACATCCAGGCGAAGAACGTCCTGGTGCAGTTCGCCAAAGTGGTCGTGCTCGACGAGGCTGGCCGCCGCAGCATCCAGACCGCCGGCCAAGGTCCGGCGCTGGCCGCTGTCGATGGCCGGACCATTTCCGCCACCTGGAAGAGCCTCGTGGACGGCCGGACCAGATTCTATGACGACCAGGGTGTTGAGATTACGTTCAATGCCGGGCCGACCTGGATCGAGGTCGTGCCGCTCGGATCAGACGTGGCGCATTGATCGCGCCGCGAGCGGATGAATATGAGATTTGTTCATCGGACCAGCGGTAATAGTGCGGCGGCTTTCTCCGCGATGGAGCTGCTTTTGACGGTCGCGGTTTTTGGCCTGTTCATTTCCCTGGTGCTCATCGGCGTCGCCGGCCGCCAAGCGGCGCGGCGCGACGTGACTCGCGTCGCCAATATGGACCAGCTGCAGAAGGCGCTGGCCATGTATGTTTCCGATGCCCAGGAGTATCCGGAAATGAAAGGGTGCGTGACGGGCGATGATCCGCTGATGCTGGCGCTGAAAGAAAAGAAATTCTTTGACGACAAGGCCGTGCTTCGGGATCCGAAGACGCCGGACGACGCCGGCGGCTGTTTCTATTATGACGGCGGCGGCAGCGCTTACTCGCTGCGTTACGTCTTGGAGACCGATGCCGTCGATTCCAAGGGCGAGCATTTCCTCGCGCCGTGATCCTTTTGGCGGATCAGTGGCGGCAATTCCGGCTGAAATGGATGCCGATCGTCACGCGCGACCAGTTGAGTATCTTGCCGGCTGCGAGGCCGGGTATTTTTTTTGCGGCCGCGGCGGCGAGGGCGCGGTATTGGCCGGGCAGGATTTCGCAGAAGAGATGCAGGTGCGCTTGCGGTCCCAGGGCGGCGGCGAGCTGGTCCAGGAGCCGATAGTATAAGATGAGGCCGTCGCGTCCGCCGGCGAGCGCGGTCCGGGGTTCGTGCCGTCGGACGTCCGGCGGCAGGCGGCGCAGGGCCGCGGTCGGTATATACGGCAGGTTGGCGACGATGATCAACGTGTCGGCTTGCCGCGCGGTCTTCAGGAACGGGGAGAGCAGATCGCCGCGGCGGAAAATGATCTTTTTGTTCAATCCAAAAGCGCGGGCGTTGCGGCGGGCGATTGCCAGGGCGGCCGGCGAGATGTCGGTCGCTCCGATCCGCCAGTCCGGAGTTTCGGCCGCCGCGGTGATGGCGAGGCAGCCGGAACCGGTGCCGATGTCGAAGAACGCGGCGCGCGGGTGGTCGGCCCGCAGTCTGATGATCTCCTGGGCGATGATCTCAGTGGCGGGGCGGGGGATGAGGGTGGCCTCGGAGACCGCGAACTCGCGCCCCAGGAACGGCGCGCGGCCGACGAGGTAAGCGACCGGTTCATGGCAGAGCCGCCGCGCGATCATCAAAAAGAAACGCCGCGCTCGCGCTGGCGCCAGTTTTTTTTCAGGATCCGCTATCAGCGCTTCCCGGCTGAGACCCGCGGCCGCGGTCAAAAAAAGCTCGCTCTCGCGCCAGGGATCGTTCCCGGCGCAGCGATGTTTCTTGAGCAGTTCCGCGCCCGCGCGCAGGGCTTCTTTAAGCGTCATGAGCGGTCCGGTCCGGCGTGATCCCCGCCGCGGCTCAGTCTTCATTATCTTCCTCGTCGCCCATGGCGCCCGCGCGCAGGGCGGCAAGCAGCGTCTCCAGTCCGCCGTCGAGGATGGTCTGGATGTTGTGCCAGGATTTCTTGATGCGGTGGTCGGTGACGCGATCTTGGGGGAAATTGTAGGTGCGGATCTTCTCGGAGCGTTCGCCGCTGCCGATCTGGCCGCGCCGGAGCGCTTTCTCCGCGGCCTGGCGCTTCTCTTCTTCGATGGCGAGCAGGCGCGAGCGCAGGATGCTCATCGCGCGTTCGCGGTTCTGGGTCTGGGAGCGCTCGTCCTGGCACTGGACGATCATGCCGGTCGGCAGATAGGTGATGCGCACGGCCGAATAGGTCGTCTGGACGCTCTGGCCGCCGTGGCCGCCGGAGAGGAAGGTGTCGACGCGCAGGTCCTTAGCCTCGATCTTGATATCAATATCTTCGGCTTCGGGCATGGCGGCGACCGTCACGGTCGAGGTGTGGATGCGGCCGGTCTTCTCGGTCTCCGGCACGCGCTGGACGCGGTGCACGCCGCTCTCGAATTTCAGGTCGCGGTAGGCGTTCGTGCCTTCGACGAAGAAGATGACCTCTTTGACGCCGCCGAGTTCGGTCCGGCTGAGCGAGGACATCTTGGTCTTCCAGCCGCGGCGTTCGGCGTAGCGCGAGTACATGCGAAAGAGTTCGGCCGCGAACAGCGCGGCCTCTTCGCCGCCGGCGCCGGCGCGGATCTCGACGTAGCAGTTCTTCCGGTCGAGCGGTTCGGGCGGCACGAGCGCGGCTTCGAGTTCGATCCGCTGCTCCGCCTCCGCGGCGGTCAGCCGCTCCAGTTCCTCGCGGGCGAGCTGCTGCATCTCCGGATCATCGCCCAGGGCTGCGGCCGCGCGGGCCTCTTCCTTGGCGGCGGCGGTCGCGAGGTACTTGTCGCCGATCTCCAAGCACTCCTTGGTCGCGGAATATTCCAGACCCAGGTCTTTCATCTTTTTCTGGTCGCCCAGGACCTCGGGACTCGAAAGCAGCCGCTCCAGTTCGGCGACGCGTTGCTTCTTGGTCTCCAGGGCTTTGTTGATGTCCATATAAAAATGGCGGAGGTTCGGAGGCCCGGCCGCAAGGGGCCGGGACGCCGGGACTTCCGCCACTTTAAAATTTACCTAAGCGGACTTTTTCAGGGCTTTCTTGGCCTTGCGCTCGGCGGTCTTGGTCTTCTTGGAAGCGACGGTCTCGGTCGACTTCTTGGCCTTGCGCTCCTGGAATTTCTCCACGCGCCGCGCGGTGTCGACGAGCTTCTGCTTGCCGGTGTAGAACGGATGGCAGTTCGAACAAAGCTCGACGTTGATCTCTTCAACGGTCGAACCGACGGTGAACGTGTTGCCGCAGGCGCAGATCACCTTGGCTTCCGGGAAATAGGTCGGGTGGATACCTTTTTTCATAGGCTCTGATAGCTAAATTTCGATGACAGGAGGTTAGCACGGCGGAAGAAATGTATCAAGTCTGGAGCGGGTCAGGCGGCTGTCACCGGTCAGTCGCAGCGTGAGCGACGGGGTTCGGTGGATATATATTAAAGATATCCGGGATAAGCGCCAGCGGCGTCGGCCGCCAGCCTCTTGCCAGTTCCGGCGGCATTAGGTAATCTATCGTCCGTGGAAAGCGTCCATCGCACTAAGTCCGCAAGGACCGCGCGACACGGTGTTTTCCCGCTTATTCATCCCACATACGCCCCATTTTCAAAGTGACGCGTCCTGCCGCGTAAAATCCGCTGAAGCGGATCACGCGGTCGCGCCGCCGGGTGCGTAGAGGTCTAAGGAACATTTTTTTGTTTCTATGCCTAAATTACCGACAGTCCTGGAGCTCCTCCAGGCCGGAGTCCACTTCGGACATCAGTCGTCCCGCTGGCACCCTAAGATGAAGCCGTACATCTTCGGCGCGCGGAACGGCATCCATATCGTCGATCTCGAAAAAACGCTCGTGAAGCTGGGCGAAGCGCTCGACTTCGTGCGCGACACCGTCGCCCGCGGCGGCGTCGTTTTGTTCCTCGGCACCAAGCGCCAGGCCAAGGATATCGTCAAGTCGGCCGCGCTCGATTGCGGCATGCCGTACGTCTGCGGCCGCTGGCTCGGCGGCACGCTCACGAACTATGTCGAGGTCATGCGGCTCATCAAACATTTCAATGACCTCAAGGCCCAGCAGGCTTCCGGCGCGCTCGCCAAATACACCAAGAAGGAGCAGTCCAACTTCGCCAAGGAGATCGAGGATCTCGAGAACAAGGTCGGCGGCATCAAGAACCTGACCCGTCCGCCGGACGCGCTCTTCATCATCGACGTCAAGAAAGAGAAGACCGCCCTCGACGAGGCTCAGACCCGGAAGATCCCGGTCATCGCCCTCTCCGACACCAATGTCAATCCGGAGGATATCACTTATCCCATCCCGTCGAACGATGACGCTATCAAGACCATCGAACTCATGACCAAACTCGTGGCCGAGGCGGTCAAAGAGGGCAAGGTCATCCGCGAGAAGGCGGTCACCGCTCCGAAAGTCGTCGCCGCCGCTCCGAAAGCGTAAGCGGAACTAACCGCAGCAACTGCGCAAATTATGGCCATTGATGCCAAGACCATCAACGAACTTCGTAATCTGACCGGAGCCGGGATCGTCGACTGCAAGAACGCGCTCGAGGAGACCGCTGGCGACGTCGCCAAGGCGACCGACATCCTGCGCAAGAAAGGCCTCGCCAAGTCCGCCAAACGCGAAGGTAAGGACACCAAGGCCGGACTCGTCTACGCCTACATCCACGGCGAAGGCCGCGTCGGCGTGCTCATCGAAGTCCAGTGCGAGACTGATTTCGTCGCGCGGACCGAACAGTTCAAACAATTCGTCCACGACGTCGCCATGCAGGCCGCGGCCATGAACCCGCTGTACCTCTCCCCGGAAGCCGTTCCGGCCGAAGTGCTCGAGAAAGAGAAGGAGATCTACGCCGCCGAGTTCGCCGGTTCTTCGAAACCGAAAGAGATGGTCGAGAAGATCGTCTGCGGCAAGCTCGAGAAATATTTCTCCGAGACCTGTCTCACGAATCAGGCGTTCATCAAGGATGAGGATAAGACCATCAGCGAGCTGTTGAAGGATATTTCCGCCAAGACCGGCGAGAAGGTTGTCCTGAAGCGCTTCGTCCGCTTCGCGCTTTCCGAGGCTTTGGTCTGCTGACCCGGGTCCGCATACACGCACGAACGAATGATATTCCAAACCCCGCCGCGTGGCGGGGTTTTTGGCTGCTCCGCCCGCTTCACCCCCCCCATTGCTTCACCGCTCCAAATACTCCAGCACTCTCAAACTCCCTGACTCCGTCTCTCCCTGACTCCAGTACTCCAGAACTCCAGCACTCTCCCAATTGTTAGTGACCTCGGTGTCAGACACCGAGGAGATGGAGAGTGCGGAAGTGGAGGAGTGGGGGAGACACGATAAAACTTCAGCCCTCCAGCACTCCCTGACTCCGTCTCTCCCGCACTCCCGCACTCCGCCACGTCGTTCGCGAACGACGTGGCTCCCGCACTCTCCCAAGTTGACAACCCGCGAGGGGTGGATTAAGGTCGGCAACAGCTCTTTTCGCGGCCTGACGACAGGTCGGGTTTCTGTAGGTCATTGAAAATCCAAAGGAGTCGATGATGCGGCACGAGCTTGATTTGCATTCTGCGTTGATCGCGGGAGTGGTAATAGGGATACTTTGGCCGCTATTGACCTATGTCATCCTCGTGGGGACGAAGTTGATGTCGGAGCCGGAGACTGCCCGCCACGAAGCCGGCCACGTCGTCGCGCATTTCGTCGGTTTCGGCAAGGCGCCGTATCGCGTCGCTCTGACTACGTTCCAACTGAGCAACACGATGGGGCGCACGACGAACTGCAGCGGCGACGACTGTCGCGGCAATATCAGCGTGGCCGAGCAGTGGCACACGCTTGTGCTGCTCTTAGCTGGCATGGCCGCCGCTTCGTCGCGCGATGGCGGCGACAACGACATCCGCACCTTCCGGGATGTTGTTTTAGTCCTCCTGGATGAACAGCAAAGCGGTCAGGATATCAGTCCGCCGTGGCCCAACGATCTGTCCCTCCGACAGTTTGACTTCACGGACATCAGCGAAGAGGCGTGGCGTCGGACGACCGAAGTGGTCGCCCAGCATCGTCCTCAGATTGACGCCTTGGCCGAAGCGCTTCTGCGCCGCGGCAGCCTCGAGCACGAGGAGATCGAGGCTATCATCGACGCGACCGGCAAGTGAGTCCGCCGTTCGTCAGCTTGGCCGCCCTGCAATACTGCGGGGCGGTTTTTAATTTCCTTTTTTTTGGCGCAATAAAAAAACCGGACCCAGTCCGGGTCCGGCAGAAAAGAACTGCGAGCGGTTGCCGTTCGATCATCGCTGCTGCGTCAGCCGCTTTGGCCGCCGCTGCCGTTGCTGTAGCGTCGGTTGCCGCTTGGTCCGTCATTCTTGAGGACGAGCGGATCGGACGGATCGGCGGCGACGATCGGATCCGCTTTCGACTGGAGGTCCGACTGCCGCGGCAGACACGCCGCGATCTCGCAGAATTGACGGAGGGTTTCCGCGGCCGCCTGTTTTCGGGCCGCCATTTCTTCAAGACTGATGCCGAATTTCCGGCAATGGTCGACCTCCCAGTCCGTCAGGCCGAGGCGCAGTTGTTGGCGCCGCGCCTGTTTCTCATCGAGTTTGATGATGAGCAATCCGACGGCGGCGACCGCGATCAGCAAAAGGACTCCTGCTGCCATGTGTTCTCCTTCCGTTGCCAAGGAACGATGTTTTCCGCAGACACGAATGATAGTCTTGCCCCAGCCGTTGTCAATGGCTTTTGAAGGCTGAGAACCAGGCTCCGTCGGACCCGAAGCGCCTTGACAAGACGGCATTTTTATGCTTAATTGTCAGGTTGCATCCGGCACACATCCGGGCTGAATAAGCTCTTTGATAACCCAGAAGGAGACCTCGATGACCACGGATTTTTCGGAGTGTTGGTATTTCCCGATGATGTTTCAGATCACGATGATTTTCTGTGGTTATCTCATCGGCGTACGCCATGCCTTTCGCAACAGCGAATTTAATGCCAGGCATGAAGTTGGCCATACGATCGTAGGGCTAGCCAGCACTTGTCTCCAGGTGCATTACACGAAGCTGACGTCGCCACTCCTTCCATTCAGTGAAGAAGGAGGACGTGTGGTTTTCGGCGGGATCGATCTCAGCGGTCTCAACATTAATTCCAGCGCGTCTCTTTGGGAGTGCGGTGCGCTGGTGTCAGCCGGCGAGGTTGCCGTGCAGAGCGACATGGGCTGTGAAAATGACCTGGAGAATTTCGGATCGGTAGCGCGAGAATTGGTGCGCCGGCAGTCGGCTGGCGAGGATATCCGTCCGCCCTGGCAGACCGATGCCGTACGCCGATCGTATTCGGCCGCTGACATCCGCGAATTTTGTCTGGCACGCGCCAGCGAACTGCTGCGGCAACAAGCCGGTCTGATCGAACCGCTCATCGAAGCCCTTCTTCGCCAGCGCCGTCTTGACTGCGCGGAGATCGACATCATCGTCGCCAGTCAGGGTTGAGAGGTCAACGTCATTTCTTATATGACCGTTTCGGGCAAACACCCGAGCGGTCATTTTATTTTTCTGATATAATATTTTCCTGTCGGCCAGCAGCTAACGGCCGGCAACTAAGCGCCAGATCAGCCATTATGCCTATCCGCGTCGCCATCAACGGTTTCGGCCGCATCGGACGGAATACGCTCAAAGGAGCCTGGGGCCGGCTCAAGGATCTCGAATTCGTCGCTCTGAACGATCTCACCGACACCAAGACCCTGGCGCATCTCCTGAAGCACGACACTTCTTACGGCGCCTGGGACCGCGAGGTGAGTTACGACGAGAAGAATCTCATCGTCGACGGCAAGAAGATCCCGGTCTTCGCCGAGAAGGATCCGGCGCTGCTGCCGTGGGCCAAACTCCGCGTCGACGTGGTGCTCGAATGCACCGGCCGGTTCACGAGCGAGGAGAAAGCCTCGACGCATCTCAAGGCCGGCGCCCGGCTCGTCATCCTGTCCGCTCCGGCCAAGGGCGGCAACGTGCCGACTTATGTGCTCGGCGTGAACGCCGACGGCAAGACCAAGTTCGGCAAGGAGAAGATCATCAATAACGCTTCCTGCACCACGAACTGCATCGCGCCGGTGGCCAAGGTCATCGAGGACACCTTCGGCGTCAAGCGCGCTTTCATGACGACCGTCCACGGCTACACCGCCGATCAGAATCTCCAGGACGGGCCGCACAAGGATCTGCGCCGCGCGCGGGCCGCGGCCGCGAACATCGTGCCGACTTCGACCGGAGCGGCCATCGCCGTCACGGAGTGCATTCCGGCGATGACGGGCATCTTCGACGGGCTCGCCATCCGCGTCCCGGTGCCGGTGGTCTCGCTCGCGGATTTCACGTTCCTGCTCAAGAAGAAGACGACCGTCGAGGAGGTCAACGCGGCGCTGAAGAAAGCCGCGGCCGGACCCATGAAGGGCGTGCTCGCCGTGACCGACGAACCGCTGGTCTCTTCGGATTTCATCCGTAACAACAATTCCGGCATCGTTGATCTGAAACTGACCAAGGTCATGGAGGGCGACTTCCTGAAGGTCATCGCCTGGTACGACAACGAGTGGGGTTATTCGATGCGGCTCGCCGATATGGCGCAGCTCTACGCGTCGAAGATGCTCAAGAATTGAGTCCAAGACCGTGTCTGCCCGGGTCGCGACATGGCTGTTCGACGGGGTCACCGCTGTTCTGCTGGCGGCGATCCCGTTGTATTTTTGGTCCTTGCGCGGGCGCTGGGCGAAGATCCCGCTTCGGGGGCGTTACGTCCTTTTCGCGGGAGCGCTCGGGTTTCTTTGGCTGGCGGTTTTTTACGGCAGTTTCATCGAGCCGAAAATGCTCACGGTCAGGACTTACGAGGTCAGCGCTGGTTCCGGTTCCGACAAGATCTCGCTCGCGGTCGTGAGCGATCTGCATCTCGGCGTCTACAAAGGACGCGCCTGGACGGAGCGCGTCGTGCGCCGGATCAACGAACTCAAACCTGACGTCATCCTGCTCGCCGGCGACTTCGCCGCCAACCAGGCCGGACTCGAAGCTCTCGAACCGTTCCGCGATCTCCGGGCGAAAGACGGCGTGTACGCCGTGCTCGGCAATATTGATTATGAGATCGGCGGCGTGGATATCCGCCGCCGCATCGAGTCCTACGGTATTGAGGTGTTGACCAACGAATCGGTGCGGCTGGGCGACAGCGAGCGCGAGGTGCGACTGATCGGACTCGATGATCTGAAATACGGCCATCCGGATTGGGAAGCGGCGCTGGCGGAGGTTCCGGCCGGAGCGTTCACGATCCTCGCGGCCCATAATCCGAACGCGGTCCAGCGGGCGGAGACTCTCGGCCTCGACGTCGTCGTCTCCGGACACACGCATGGCGGTCAGATCCGGCTGCCCTTCATCGGGCCGCTGGCTCCGCTGCCGACCAGACTCGGCCGGCGTTTCGACCGCGGCCTCTTCGATTACGGACCTGTCAGCCTGCTCATCACGCCCGGAGCGGGGGAGACCGGCACCCGCGCCCGCCTCCTCTGTCCGCCCGAAATCTCGGTCCTGGAGATCTCTTATTGATGCCTCCCGGCCGCGGTTAGAGCCGCCGGGCCGGATGTGTTATAATTGAAAAGCTTAAGTACTCTTCCGTGAATTTTTATGAAACTCGCCGTCGTGGCCGATCTTAAGAAATTGGCCGGCAAACGCGTCTTGGTCCGCGTGGACTTCAACATCCCTCTCGGCCCGAAAGGCCGGATCGAACCAGCCGAAGGAGCCAAGATTCAGGCCACGCTTCCGACCGTGGAATACCTGGTCCGCGCGAACGCCAAAGTCATCCTGGTCTCGCATCTGGGCCGGCCGCAGGGCTGCGAGCCGAAATATTCGCTGGCGCCGATCGCTAAGTATCTCGCCAAGCTGCTGGATCGTCCGGTCAGGTTCATTGATGATTGTCTGGAAGATGATGCCGACCAGGTCGCCAAGAAATTGGCGCAGCTTCAGGACGGCGAGGTCGCACTGCTCGAAAACATCCGGTATTACCCCGAGGAGGAGAAGAACGATGCTAGGTTCGCCAAGCGGTTGGCTGGTCTCGCCGACATTTTCGTGAACGATGCTTTCGCGACTTGCCATCGCGCCCACGCTTCGACCGCCGGCGTGACGAAGTTCCTGCCGAGCTATGCCGGCCTGCTCGTCGAGAAGGAAGTGGTGAGTCTCGACAAACTGCTCAAGAAGCCGAAGAAACCGTTCTATGTGCTCATGGGCGGCGCCAAGATCTCGTCGAAACTTCCGACGCTCGAGAAGATGCTCCAGACGGCCGACAAGGTTTTTGTCGGCGGCGGCATGGCCAACAGTTTCTTCAAGGCCCGGGGTTACGGCATCGGCAAGTCGAAAGTCGAGCCGGAGGAGGTCAGGTTCGCCAAGAAGCTCCTGAAGAACAAGAGACTGATCCTACCGGTTGACGTGCTCGCGGCTTCGGCGCTCAAGGAAAATGCCGCGGTCCGCGTGGCCAAGCCCGATGACGTGCGCCCGAACGAGTACATCGTCGATATCGGCACGCAGACGATGCGCGACTTCGCGCTCGAACTGAAGAAAGCCAGGACGCTCGTCTGGAACGGACCGGTCGGCCTCTTCGAGATCCGCAAGTTCAGCCACGGCTCGATCATCCTCGGCCGCGTCATCGCGGCGCATTCGCGCGGCCGCGCTTTCGGCGTCGTCGGCGGCGGCGAGACGATCGTCTGCCTGGAACGGACCGGCATGGCCGAGTACGTCGACCACATCTCGACCGGCGGCGGCGCGATGCTGGAGTACCTGTCCGGCAAGGTCTTGCCGGGGATCAAACCCTTATTGCATAAATAACGGCTTAACCAAGCTCGAATATGGACATGAATAATGACAAGATCGGCTGCTGCCGCTGCAAGGGAAAAGCGCCCATGATGATCGCTGCGCTGCTGATGCTGGCGCTCACGGCTTGGCTCGGGCTCAAGGCCAGGAATGCCTGGCGCGAATACGAGTTCATCGGCGTGCCGATCGAGCGGCACACGTTCACGATCGCGGGCGAGGGCCGCGTCTCGGTCATTCCGGACATCGCCAAGATCGAGATCGGCAATGTGGTCGAACGGCCGACGGTCGGCGCGGCGCAGAAAGAGAACACGCGGATCATGAATGCGTTCAACGAGAAACTGGATTCGTTCGGCGTCGTCAAGGCCGACGTCCAGACCTCGAACTATTCCATCCAGCCGGTCTACGATTGGAATGACGGCAGACAGCTCTTGCGCGGCTACCAGGTGGCGCAGAATCTGCGGCTGAAGATCCGCAACCTCGACAACGTCGGCGACATCATCGGCGCCGCCGGCACGCTTGGCGCCAATCAGATCGGCGGCATCGAGTTCACGGTCGACGAACCGGAGGCGGTCAAAGAGCAGGCGCGGGTCAAGGCGCTAGAGAACGCCAAGAGCAAGGCCGACGCCCTGTCCAAGGTCGTGGGCGTCGAGATCGTTCGGGTCATCTCTTTCAGCGAGAACTCCACCGAGCCGATCTATAACCGGCCGTATTTCGCCGACAAGGCCATGGCCGTCGGCGGCGCGCCAGCTGCGCCGGACATTCAGGCCGGCAGCGCGGAGTACGTCATCAATGTCGACGTGACTTACGAGATCCGCTAAGTGCTGATCATCATCTTATGGCTAACAAGATCAAGGACATCAGGGCGAGGGAAATTCTCGATTCGCGCGGCAATCCGACGCTCGCGGTGAAGGTCGAAGTCGAAGGCGGATTCTTCGGCGCCGCTTCGGTGCCGTCCGGCGCTTCGACCGGCGTCCATGAGGCGCTCGAACTCCGCGACGGCGACAAGAAACGCTACGGCGGCCAGGGCGTGCTCAAAGCCGTCGAGAACGTCAACAAGATCATCGGACCGAAGCTGCGCGGCATGGACGTCACTCTGCAGCGCAAGATCGACGACGCGATGCTCGGCCTCGACGGCACGGAGAACAAGTCCAAGCTCGGCGCCAACGCCATCCTGGGCATCTCGCTCGCGTGCGCCCGCGCCGGCGCCGCCGTCCGCGGCGTCCCGCTCTACGTCTACCTGCGCTCGGTCTACGGCATCGATCGCAAGGGGTTCGAACTGCCGCTGCCGATGATGAACATCCTGAACGGCGGCCGGCACGCCGATTTCGCGATCGACTTCCAGGAATGCATGATCATCCCGAAGATGAAGAGATTCGCGGAACGCGTCCGCGCCGGCAGCGAGATCTTCCATGCGCTCGGCAAGATCCTGAAGAAGAAGGGCTACGTCACTTCGGTGGGCGACGAAGGCGGCTTCGCGCCGCGCCTCGCCTCGAACGAAGAAGCGTTCGAACTCATCCTCGACGCGATCGAGGACGCCGGTTACGCTCCAGGCAAGGACGTGGCGCTCGGCGCCGACGTGGCGGCTTCGGAGTTCTATGACGAGGACAAGAAAGTCTACAACCTGAATGTCGAAAAGAAGGTCCTGGCTCCGGCCGAGCTCATCAAGCTGTACGAGAAGTGGCTGGCCAAATATCCGTTCATCCTCATCGAGGACGGTCTGGCCGAGGATGACTGGGAGAACTGGGAGGACCTGACCGCTAAGCTCGGCAAGAAGCTGGCGCTCATCGGCGACGATCTCTTCGTCACGAACGTCAAGCGTCTGGAGATGGGCATCAATCGCAAAGTCGGCAACGCCATCCTGATCAAGGTCAACCAGATCGGTTCGCTCTCCGAGACCATGGATACGATCATGCTGGCTCAGCAGAACAAGTACAAAGTCGCCATCTCGCACCGTTCCGGCGAGACCGCGGATACCTTCATCGCCGATCTCGCGGTGGCGGTCGGGGCCGAATTCATCAAGACCGGCAGCCTGTCGCGGAGCGAACGGCTGGAGAAGTACAACCGGCTCATGGAGATCGAAGAGGAGATCGCCTGACCGCTGACAACCGGATCAATCAACCGCCTCCCGCGCCAGCAGGGGGCGGTTTTAGCTTAATTAAGGCTAATCTTGATCTTCGGTGGTCGGGAGCTTCATTTTTGGCTCTCTTACTTGTATAATTTCTACCACGCCCATTATGACCACCAAAAAAATCGCCGCCGCTAAAATTCCGCCCGTCGTTCTGGCTGTCATTGATGGCTGGGGCTTGGCACCGCCAGGCCGGGGTAACGCAATCTCGCTCTCCAAGACGCCGAACTTGGACGCTTTGTTCGGCAAATATCCGCATTCCCAGCTCATGGCGCACGGCCGTTACGTCGGCCTGCTGCCCGACCAGGAAGGCAACTCCGAGGCCGGCCACATGAACATCGGCGCCGGCCGGATCGTCCGGCAAGATATTTCTTATGTCACCGAGGCGATCAAGGATCGCACTTTTTTCAAGAATACCGCTTTCAAGGAGGTCCTGAAGCACGCCAAGAAATACGGCACCACGGTTCATCTCATGGGCTTGCTTTCGAACGGCAACAGCGCTCATGCCTGTCCGGAGCATCTTTACGCCCTGTTGGAATTTTGCCGCGACGAAGGCATTGACCGGGTGTTGCTGCATCTCTTCACCGACGGCCGCGATTCGCCGCCGTTCTCGGCCACGCGGCTCCTGCATGATCTCGAGAAACGGCTGTATCCGAACCAGCAGATCGCCACGGTCATGGGCCGCTTTTACGCCATGGACCGCAACAAGCGCTGGCCGCGCATCGAGCTGGCTTATAATGCCATCGTCTGCGGCGAAGGCCTCGTGGCGGCGAACGCCCACGCAGCCATCCTGCACGGCTACAATCGCGGCGAGTCCGACGAATTCATCTTGCCGACCGTGATGGTGGGCGAGGACAAGCGGCCGATCGGCGGCGTCCACGACAATGACGTCGTCATTTTCTTCAACCTGCGCAGCGATCGCGCCCGCGAACTGACCAAGGCTTTCGTGCAGAAGGATTTCGAACAGCGTTCCGAAGGCGTCTTCAAGCGCAAGTGCGTGCCGCGCAACACCCGCTTCGCGGTGATGGCGGATTTCGGACCTGATCTGCCGCATGTCTTCACCGCGTTCCCCAGCCGCGACATCCAGCTCGGCCTCACCGAGGTGCTCGCGCCAGTGCGGCAGTTCTACATCGCCGAATCCGAGAAATACGCGCACGTGACCTACTTCTTCAACGGCGGCTTCGCCGACCCGCGCGTCGGCGAGGAGCGGATGCGCGTGCCGTCGCCTTTCGTGGCCCATTACGATTCCAAACCGGAGATGCGCGCCATGACCATCGCCGGCGAAGTGGCGCGCCGGGTGCGGTCCGGACTCCATGATTTTACCGTCTTGAATCTCGCCAATCTCGACATGGTCGGACACACCGGCAATCTGTCCGCGACCATCAAGGCTGTGGAGACGGTCGATCATTGCATCGGGATCATCGCCGAAGCGGTGCTGGAGAAAAAAGGCCACCTGATACTCACCGGCGATCACGGCAACGCCGAACTCATGATCAATCCCGAGACTGGCGAACTCATGACCGAACATACCGCGAATCCGGTGCCGTTCCTGCTCGTGAGCGATGTTTTCCGCAAGGCCAAGATCGGCGACGGGATGCTGGCCGATGTCGCGCCGACCATCCTTGATATCATGCATATCCCCAAACCGGTCGAAATGTCGGGATTTTCGCTTCTCCGCTGACGCAATTTTATGCCCGAAGGCGTACCGAAACCGGTCCTGCTGCTGGTGCTCGATGGTTGGGGCGTGGCCCCGGCCGGCGAAGGCAATCCCGTTGAGGCCGCCGAGACCCCGGTCTTCGACGACTTGGTCCGTACTTATCCGACCGCGACCGTGCGCGCTTCCGGCGAAGCCGTCGGTTTGTCTTGGGGCGAGATGGGCAACTCCGAGGTCGGCCATCTGACGATCGGCGCGGGCAAGATCTTCTACCAGTCGCTGCCGCGCATCAACATGCAGATCCAGACCGGGGCGTTCTTCGAGAACGACGTCCTGATCAAGGCTGCCGAACACGCCAAGAAGAACAATTCAGCGTTCCATATCATGGGCATCCTGAGTCCGGGCAACGTCCACGGTTCGGACGAGCACATCTATGCGCTGCTCGAATTCGCCAAGCGTCAGGGACTCACCAAGGTCTTCGTGCACGCGTTCATGGACGGTCGTGATTCCATCTTCAACATGGGCATCGAGTTCATGCGCGCACTGCAGAAGAAGATGACCGAGCTCGGCGTCGGGCGCGTCGCCTCGATGGGCGGCCGTTACTGGGGCATGGACCGCGATAACCGCTGGGACCGGGTCGAGAAAGCCTACAATGCCATCGTCGGCAAGGACGGCGTCGCCAAAAAATACGAAGATCCGATCAAGGCCATCGAGGAATCTTACGCCGCCAAGGTCTACGACGAAGAGATCGAGCCGGCCATCTTCACCGAGGGTGGCCAGCCGGTCGGTCCCGTCAAAGACGGCGACGCTCTGGTCTTCGCGAATTATCGTCCGGACCGTTCGCGCCAGATCGCGCAGGCGTTCTGCATCCCGTCGTTCGCCAAGTTCCAGCGCGACTACCTGCCCAACCTGTATTTCGCCACGATGATGGAATACGAGAAGGGGACGCCGGCCAAGATCATGTATCCGCCGGAGAACATCGACACCTGTCTCGCCAAGATCGTCTCGGAAGCCGGCTTGAAGCAGCTGCATATCGCCGAGACGGAAAAATACGCGCACGTCACGTTCTTCATGAACGGCATGCGCGAGGAGCCGTATCCGGGCGAGGATCGCGTGATCATCCCGTCGCCGCGCGTCTCGTCCTATGATCAGGCACCGGCCATGTCCACGCCAAAGATCGCCGAGCGCATCGTCAAGGAATTTGAGGAGAAGAAATACGACCTGATCGTCTGTAATTTCGCGAACGCCGACATGGTCGGGCACACTGGTAAGTTCGAAGCCACCAAACAGGGCTGCGAGGTCATCGATCAGTGCTTGGGGACGATCGTGAACGCGGCGCTGCAGCACGGCGGCGCGATCGTGATCACGGCCGACCACGGCAACGGCGAGGAGGTCATCAACCTGCAGACCGGCGAGCTCGACAAAGAGCACAGCACCAATCCCGTGCCGTTCATCGTCGTCGCCGAGAGTTTCCGCGGCCAGGCGTCGCCGTCGGGCGAGGTGATCGGCGGCGATCTTTCGATCATGCCGCCGGTCGGCATGTTGGCCGATGCGGCGCCGACGGTCCTGAAACTGCTGGGCGTGCCGCAACCGAAGGAATTGACCGGCTCGCCGCTCATTTAGAGTTGGGGAGTCAGGGAGAGGCGAAGCGGGGGAGATCGAGTCTCTCCCTGACCCCGTCTCTCCCTGACTCCGTCTCTCGCATTTATGCCCGAATTACCCGAAGTCGAGACCATCCGCCGCCAGTTGGAAAAAGAGGCCGTCGGTCGGCGCATCAAAGGCGTTGATGTCCGTTTTTCCGGCCGGCTGAATGTGAAGCCGGCGGTTCTGGCCAAAGCTCTGGTCAGCTCCAGGATCATTGCCGCCCGCCGCCGCGCCAAGCTGCTGTTCGTGGATTTTTCGAGCGGCTGGACGCTCGTACTGCACCTGAAGATGACCGGGCGACTGCTGCTCGTGCCGGCCAAGACCCGGCCTGGCAAGCACGATCATCTGGTGTTCCATCTGAACGGCGGGCGCGATCTTTTTTTCGAGGACGTGCGCAAGTTCGGTTATCAGAAACTCATCCGGACCGAGGAGGTCGAGGAGGCAATCGTCGTGGCCGGCGATTACGGACCGGAACCGTTGGAGCCGGGATTCACGCTGGCGCGGTTCACAGGCTGCCTGCGCAAGTTCGGCCGCAAGAAGATCAAGCCGTCGCTCCTGGATCAGACCTGTCTCGCCGGGATCGGCAATATTTACGCCGACGAATCCCTGTGGCGCGCCCGGATCAGGCCGGAGCGCCGCGTCGCCACGCTCGGACCGGCGGAGCTCAAGGCGCTCTATGCTGGCGTGCGGGACAGTCTGAAGATCTCGATCCGCAATCGCGGCACTTCGGCCGATGATTATCTGGATCTGTACGGCAAAAAAGGCACGAACGAGGCCGCTCTCAAAGCGTACGGCCGCGAGGGCCTGAAGTGCCGCCGGTGTGGCGGCCTGATCGCCAAAGTGCGGCTGGCCGGCCGGGGCACGCATTATTGTCCGCGTTGCCAGAAATGAATTCATCCGGCGGCTAGACGTCCGCCTGACACTTGATCTATGTTCATACCCGACACGCGCGCGTTCCGTTATCTCAATGATCTCGCCGGGCAGAACTCCATCCTCGACTGGGTCGGCATTTTTGCGGCTAAGTACCTGATCTTCATCATGCTGGGTTACGTGCTGGCCGCCGCAGCGCTCATCTACTGGCGGGAACATCAGCACCGGCGCGAACCGCTCCTCCGCAAGATCGGGGAGATGTTCTCGCGCCGCCACGCGGAGCATTCGGCCGCCGCCGCGGTCGCCGCGGTCCGGGCCCTGGTCGCGGCCGCGTTGGCTTATGTGATCAACCAGCTGATCGCCATGGTCTGGTTCCGGCCGCGGCCGTTCGTGACCCTGCGCGCGGTCAATAAACTGACCGACACGCCGGCGACCGATAAATCTTTCCCGTCGGACCACACGGCGATCTCGTTCGCGCTGGCTTTTTCCGTCGTTTATACGAAACCGGCCGCCGGCGCGATCCTGTTCGTCGGAGCCGCGATCGTCGCTCTTGGCCGGGTCTTCGTCGGCGTCCATTATCCGAGCGATATTCTCGCCGGCGCGGCCGTGGGCTGCTTTTCAGCCTGGGTGACGCGGCTGGCGGAGCTGCGTTTCCGCGGCTTGGCGCCGCTCAAGGAACAGCTCAAGAATCTCGGCCGCCGCGCCAAATTATGATCGCTCTCATCCTGGCTGGCGGCGGCGGCACGCGCCTCTGGCCGGTTTCCCGCCGGAAGAATCCCAAACAGGTCGAGGCGATCATCGGCGACCGCTCACTGTTGCAGACGACCTACGCCCGGCTCCGCCGCGGTTTTCCGGCCGCCAAGATCTTCGTCGCCGCCGGCATCGGCCAGCAGCGGAAGATCGCCGCTCAGCTGCCCCAGCTGCCGGCGGAGAACCTGATCCTCGAACCTTGCCGCCGCGACACAGCCGCGGCCGTCGGTTTCGCCCTGCTGCGGATCGCGCAGCGCCATCCCGGAGAGACTTTCGTCGTCATCAATTCCGACGCTTACATTCAGGACGTCCCGGAATATCTGCGCGTCATCAGACTGGCCGGACGCCTGGCCGCCGCGCGGCCGGAGAACGCCGTACTCATCGGGATCGCGCCGGATTATCCGGAGACCGGGTACGGCTACATCAAGACCGGTCGGCGCGCTCTGAAGCTCGCGGCCGGCGCGGGCCGGAGCCGCCGGACGGATTTCGTTTTCGCGGTCGAGAAGTTCGTGGAGAAACCCGATCTCGCGACCGCTCGCGAGTATCTGGCGCACGGCGGCTATCTCTGGAATCCGACACTGGTCGTCGGCCGCATCGATCGCTTTCTCGAACTCTACGGCCGGTACTTGCCGCGGCACGCCGCCCTGTTCCGCCGGATGGCGGCCGCGTTCGGTACCCGCGGCGAGAAGGCCGCCATCGACCGCTTGTTCGCCCGACTGCCGTCCGTGAGCATCGATTACGGCATCCTGGAAAAAGAACGGTCCATGCTCGTGCTACCGGCCGCTTTCGGCTGGGCCGACGTCGGCAACTGGCGCGCGGTCAAGGAAGTCCTGTCGCCGTCCCGCGGGTCCAGCGTCGTCAAAGGCCTGCATGTCGGCCACGAGTCGAGCGGCAACATCATCTATTCGCCGGCCGGCAAACTCGTCGCCACCATCGGCGTCTCGGACATGGTGATCATCGATACCGGCGACACTGTCCTCGTCTGTCCGCAGGACCGGGCTCAGGACGTGAAGCAGATCGTCAGCCAACTCGAAGGCTGCGGCAAACTTAAGAAATTCATCTGATGAGAAAGCTACTGATCACGGTCGGCAGCGTCGCGGCGGTCGTCGCTCTGGGCGGCTGGATCGCGGCTTGGCTCGTCACGCCGGGGCATCCGGCCGACGCCAGTTTCAGCGTGGCCGCGGGCGAGAACGTCGATCGTATCGTGGCGCGCCTCAGCGATCGCGGCTTCATCCGCAGCCGGGCGCTGTTCAAGCTGGCGCTCAGGCAAAGCGGCCTGGAAGCGAAACTCCAGCCCGGCAATTATGATCTGGCCGGCGTCTCGACCCAGTTCGAGCTCATCAAGAGACTGACGAGCGGGGGAGTCTCCGCTGACGAGTTTGTCCTGCTCATCAAGGAGGGTTGGGATCTGCGTGATATCCAAAAGCGGCTGGAGGAGCTGGGGTATGCCGGCGCCAAGGAATTTTTCCGGGCGACCGGCGAGCCGCTCGCCGAACCAGGCCGTTCCGACAAGCGGCCCGCGCCGGATCTGACGGAAGAGTTCCCCATGCTGGCCTCGAAGCCGACCGGCACGAGCCTCGAAGGCTACCTGTTTCCCGACACTTATCGGCTGTTCAAGACAGCGACGCCCGAGGAGATCGTGCAGGAACTGGTCGCCAATCTGGAGCGCCGGTTGCGCGCGGCCGGCCTGCTCGACCGGATCGTCGCCGACAAGAAACTGAACGAGATCCTGACGCTCGCGAGCATCGTGGAGCAGGAAGTGCGATCGCCGGAGGATCGCCGCCTGGTCGCCGATCTTTTCGAGCGCCGCCTGGAGCGGGGGATGGCCCTGCAGGCCGACTCGACGGTCAATTACGTCACCGGCAAGAGCGCCGCCGCAGCCAGCGCTGCCGATCTTCAGGCCGACTCGCCTTTCAATACTTACCAATATCCCGGCTTGCCGCCGGGTCCCATCTGCAATCCCGGTCTCTCCGCCGTGAGCGCCGTGCTGGATCCGGAGCCGAACCAGTACTGGTATTTCCTGACCGATGACGCGGGGGCGGTGCATTACGCCAAGACCTTCGAGGAACACGTTCAAAACAAAGCGCGCTATCTGCGGCGCTAGCCCGGCAACCATATGGGTTCAACTTCGCGAAGATCATTCGGCCTGATCATCCTGATCGCCAGTTTCGTTATCGCCGGTTTCGCAGTCGTGGTCCGGCCGGCTGTGGCGCAAACCGTCGAGGAGATCAGTTCGTTCGCGTCCGACATCGAGGTCCGGAGCGACGGGATCGTCGGGATCGTCGAGACTATCGAATATTATTTTCCCGACGAGCGCCACGGCATCTATCGCGACATCGCGGAGGAATACGTCAACGACCGGGGCGAGCAATACCGCATTCCGATCACGGTCCTGAGCGTCCGCGATGAGCGCGGCAACGACTGGAACTATTCCCTCGAACGCGGCGGGAGCGGCTTGCGCGTCAAGATCGGCGATCCGAACCGGACCGTCACCGGCCGCCAGGTCTACGTCATCGCTTACGAGGCGACCGGTGCGCTCCGATATTTTGCGGACCATGACGAACTCTATTGGAACGCCACGGGGACCGAGTGGCAGGTCCCGATCCGCCGCGCCGCCGCGACCATCAGGCTGCCCGAACCGATCGATCCGGCAACGATCACACTCAAGTGTTACACCGGCGGGCGCGGCTCGGCCGCCGAGAATTGCCAGAAGAGCGTCCAGGGCCGGCAGGCTGATTTTGCGGCGACCGGCGCGCTGACCGTGGTGGTCGGCTGGCCGCCGGGACTCATCGCGAAGGTCGAGGCAGCGGCGGCGCCGGCGGTGTCCTGGCCCGGCGTGCCGTGGCGCTGGATCCTGTCAGCGCTGCTCCCGTCGCTCGTCATCCCGTTGGGCGTCTTCATTTATCTGTTCGGACGCTGGCGGCGGTACGGCCGCGATCTCCAAGGCAGTCCGACGCTCGTGGTCCAATATGATCCGCCGGACAAACTGGGAGCGGCCGAGACCGGCGTCATCTACGACGCCACGGCCGACATCCGGGAGGTCTCGGCGGCCATCGTGGAACTGGCGGTCCGCGGTTTCCTGCTGATCCGCGAGGTCGAGACTCAGGGGCTGATCTTCAAGAGCCAGGATCACGAGCTCGTGAAGCTCGCGGCTCCGACTGGCGCCGCGCCGTTGGCCGAACATGAGAGCAAACTGCTCGCCGCGCTGTTCCCGGCCGGCGACACGGTCCGGCTTTCCTACATCAAAGAGCACCATGCTTTCTCGGGCCAGCTGAAGGGCATCACCGATTCGATGTATGACCGGGTCACGACGCTCGGATATTTCGAACAGAATCCGGAGCGGGTGCGCGCCAAGTATTTCGGCGCCGGCGTGGCGTTCATGCTGGTCGGATTCTTCATTGCACCGCTCGCGATCGCGGCGGTCCTCGCCGGCATCATTTGTCTGGTCTTCGGCGCCATCATGCCCAAGCGCACGGCCCGGGGCGTCCAGGCGTTCGATCACGCCAAGGGTTTCCGGGAATATCTGGAGCACGCGGAAAAATATCGCCTGCAGTGGCAGGAGCGGGAAAATATCTTCGAGAAGTTCCTGCCTTACGCCATGGTCTTCGGGATCGTCGATAAATGGGCCAAGGCGTTCGAGGGACTCCAGTTGCAGCAGCCGTCCTGGTACGAGGGCCGGGCGTTCGGTTCCGGAGCCTTCAATGCCGTCATGTTCAGTTCGGCTTTCAACAGTTTCGGGACCGCGATGAATTCGGCTGTGCTCTCGACGCCGTCCCGGAGTTCGAGCGGCAGCGGTTTTTCGGGCGGCTTTTCCGGCGGCGGCGGAGGCGGTGGCGGCGGGGGATCGTGGTAGGCCGTTTGATCTCATAACTCCTGAATTCCTATGACCGACGCACAACTCAAGAAGATCTTCGCCATCAAGACCATCGCCGCGGTCGGCTTGTCGTCGAACGCCGCGCGGCCGAGTTACGGCGTCTGCTCGTATCTGCAGGGCCGCGGTTATCGGATCATCCCGGTGAATCCCAACGAGACCGAAGTTCTGGGGGAGAAAGCCTATCCGGACCTGGACGCCGTGCCGGGGCCGGTCGAGATCGTTCAGATCTTCCGCCGGCCGGAAGCCGTGCCGGAGATCGTCGAAGCCGCCATCCGCAAAGGCGCCCAGGTCGTTTGGATGCAGGACGGAGCCGGAAATCCGGACGCGGCGCGCCGCGCCGAAGCGGCTGGCCTGCTGGTCGTGGCGGATGATTGCATGTTGCGCCAGCACCGGAGGTTGTTCGGTGAGTAGGGTAGCGGAGAGTGGGGGAGACGAAGTGTTGAAGTACTGGAGTACTGAAGTACGGAAGCTTAACCTCAAACCTCCAGCACTCCCGCACTTCAGCACTTCAGTACTCCTGCATTTCCTCACCCCCCCCATCTTCATCAAAAAACCGCCTCGTAGGCGGTTTTTTGACCATTATTCCAGTCTTTGTTAAGGTGCTTTCCGCAGCCGCTGGTTGCCGTGTTCTTTCACTAACATCATCGGAGGTAGAGAATGAATCCGAAGACGATCGTGGTCTCTCTTTTCGCCTTGTTTCTTTTGGCAGGGTGCGCCAAGTTTCGCTTCGATGTTCCGGACGGCTTCAAGATCATCGAAGAGCAGAGGGATAATTTTGGCCAGGGCAAGTGGCAGCTCACGAACGAGGCGGGCAATAGCATGATTTTTGTCAACCTAATGTCAGCCGAGGTTTGGCCGCTGGATAAGCAAGTGGACGAGTACCTATCTCTCATCGCTGATCTGGATGGTGTGATCACCGAGAAAGTGATCACGGATTACAGAAGTTCCGCGAGGCTGGAGTTCACGTACGTCGCGCAACAGTCTCACAGGACTGGTCGGGTCTTCTTTCGTCAGTTGACTGAAAGAAATATGACCATCGTCGTTTTTGGTTGGTGGTTGGATTCCCAGGCTGCGACCGCCGGACCAGCCTTCGAAGCCGTCGCCGCTTCGGCCGACTATAAGTAACGGGTTCTTCATCAGCTCCGATTTTCTTCAGCTCGCCGCGCTCTCTCAAGGGCGCGGTTTTTTTCGCAACTATCAGAAAACCTCGGCGTCAGCCGAGGTTGAATAAAAGACGCGAATCCCCCGCAGTTTTAGCGGAGAGGGATCAGAACTCCCACACTCCCACACTCTCCGTCTTCATCAAAAAACCGCCCCGTAGGCGGTTTTTTGACCATTACTTCAGCCTTTGTTAAGGTGCTTCCCGCAGCTGCAAGCTGCCGCGTTCTTTCATCAATATCATCTGGAGGTGGGGAATGAATTTGAAAACGATCATCGTATCCGTATTCGCGCTGTGTCTTTTTGCAGGCTGCGCCGCTCCGCAGGCGCATCTGATCGTGCCGGACGGCTGGCAGGCCACCTCGATACACGATCTCGAGTCCGGCTTCAGCCAGACGTTGGCAAACGAGGGTGAGCAGGCCTACATCTTCGTCAAAATAGCCCCGGATAAAACTTATCCGCGCGTTAAGGAACAGCTGGACTCGGATCTCCGTTACATCAAAAGTGTTGGCGGCAAGCTGATCGAGTCCCTGGTTGTTGCCGATCAGAGCTTCGCGCGGCTGGCCTTCACGATCGAATTGGCAGATGGCACTCTGGGCATCGGCAGGATCATCTTGCGCAAGTCGACCAAGGGCAAGCGGACGGTTGCTGTCAGGGGTGTTTGGCCGCTGGATAAGGATGCGGTCATCAGGCCGGACTTCGAAGCCATTGCCGCTTCAGTCGACTACAAGTAGCAGGTTCGCCACCAGCTCCGATTCTCTTCAGTTCACCGCGCTCTCTCATGAGCGCGGTTTTTTTCGCCATTTTGAGGTGAAGAGACGGAGTCAGGGAGAGACGGAGTTGGGGAGATACGAAGATACGGAGTCACGTCGTTCGCGAACGACGTGACGGAGCCATATCGCTCACAAGCGACGCGACTCCGTCTCTCTGTTACTTCCTGACTCCGTCTCTCCCGCACTCCTGCACTCCCATACTTTCCACTATTTCGGCCGCGTGTTAAGGTGGCGGCAGTCGATCGGATGTTCGTCGCACCTTTTTAACAACGCCGCTTCAGAGGAGGTTCAGGATGAAGATCTCGCTGCTAGCGATCCTGGGTCTGGCCCAGTTGTTTTCTGCTGTCGATTGTTCGCCAGCCGGCGAGCCGAGACTCTGGTCCGAGTCGCCTCAGGGCTGGAAAGTCACGGCCGAACTGGTCCGCAGCGGTCGGGCGATGTTGGTCCTGAATCCGGAAAAGGCCGGTCTCGAGGCCGGATTCGGCGTGATCTGCGCGCCGGCCGGCAAGATGCCGCCTGAAGTCAGGTTCCGGTCGCTGGCGAGACAGGCCCGGGAAATGGCCGGCGCCGTGGACATCGAGGCGTACGACGCGGCCAAAAAGTTCTTTGTCCTGTCTTACGCCTACGAGTCGGTTTCCGGCGAGGCTTACGTCGCTCGCGTCACCGTGAAGACGGATTCCTCAGGACTCGGCCAGACTCTGGTCATCTCCGGTTATTGGCCGGAGGCGGTCGATCCGGACCTGGCCCGCGTTTACGCCGACTTCGTCGCCTCGATCGATTTCAAATGAGTCCGTTCTGACCTGCTCCCGCGTCTCCTAGAGGCGCGGTTTTTTTCACCACTTTGAGGTGAAGAGACAGAGTCAGGGAGTGATGGAGAGACGGAGAGATGTCGCTCGCGAACGACACGGCCTCGTCTCTCCCTGACTCCGTCTCTCCTGCACTCCAGTACTCCCGCACTCTCCACCCACCCATCGTTTTGACCATTCCCCCGGCCTTTGTTAAGGTGCTCTCCGCAGCCGCGGGCTGCAGTGTCCTTTCACCCAGATCATCGGAGGTAGAGAATGAGCCTGAAAACGATCGTCGCGTCCGTCTTCGCGCTGTTCCTGTTGGCGGGGTGTGCGCCCAAGTTCCAAGTCACCGTGCCTGAAGGCTGGAAAGTGGCTAAGGAATTGAACGAAGAGGGCGTGCAAGCGAAACTCCTTGTCAACGCAAAGGAGGATATCGCGATCAAGGTCTTCTGCGTGCCGGCCGAACAAGTGCCGGTCGAGGAAGCTCTGAAGTCGACGGTCGACCTTGTGAACCAGGCTCAGGGCCAGATCGTCGAACAGGACCTCGCCGCTGACAAGAGCTCGTCCCGGGTCGTTTTTACGGTTACGGTTGATGGCACTGATCTTGCCGGCCGTCAGGTGTTCAAGCTGAGCAGCTATAAGCACGCCAAGGCGTTGCTTATCTCCAGTGTTTGGTTGGCCGCGCAAGATGCCGAGGCTGCCAAGGCTTTTGAGATCATCGCCGCTTCAGCTGACTTCAAGTAGCCGCCCAGCGTCAGTTTCGTTTCCGATTCTCTCAGTTTGCCGCGTCTCGTCAGACGCGGTCTTTTTTATCCATTTATCCACAAAAGGTGTCAGGTACTTTTGGGGTGCCAAAGGTACCAGGTACCTTTTGCCCGGAAATCGGCGGTGCGGTACACTAGCCGGGCATTCATTAATATTTCGTTGTGACCATGGATGAACTCGCCCGACAACTGGATCGTCCCGGGGACAACGCGCATTGTCCCGGCGTTTTCGTGCTGCGTGGCGGCCAAGTGCTCGTCGGTCTGCGGCACTATGCCAAGCACGGCATCGCCGCGACCGATCTCTGGACCATCCCCGGCGGCCGCTGCGAAACCGGGGAGACCATCGGCCAGGCGGTCCGGCGCGAAGCGGCCGAGGAAGCCGGCCTGACCGAACTCGAGCTCACCGACTGGTTGGCCGAGATACCCGGCGCCCGGGCCGGCGACATCGTCCCGCTCTTCATCGGCCGTTCGTCCCAGCCGCCGCGCCTCATGGAGCCGGAGAAGTTCGCCGAGTGGCGCTGGTGCGATCCCGCCGCCGTGCCGCGGCCGTTCATCAATCCCGAAGCCCTGATCCTGCTCCAGGCGTGGGTCCGGTCGCATCCCCAAAACTGACCGTTATGCCGCACATCGATTTCGAAAAGGAACTGAACGCTGAACAGCTCGCGGTCGTGAAGAACGCCGACGGGCCGTGTTTGGTCTTGGCCGGCGCCGGCTCCGGCAAGACGCGGACCATCGTCTATCGCGTGGCCTATCTCGTGGAGCACGGCGTGGATCCGTCGAGCATCCTCCTGCTCACTTTCACCAACAAGGCCGCCAACGAGATGATGACCCGCATCGGCGAACTCCTCGGGCTCGCGGGCGACGCGCGGCCGGTCGGTCTCTGGGGCGGCACGTTCCATTCGGTCGCGAACCGGCTGCTCCGCATCTACGGCCGCCAGATCGGCTACGGCCAGAATTTCACCATCCTCGACGAAGAGGACGCTAAGGCGCTCATCAAGGCTTGTATCAAGGAGCTGAACCTCGACGCCGCCGGCCGCCGTTTTCTGTCGCCGGCCGGGGTCAAGGAGATCCTGAGCTACGCGCGCAACTCGACCAAAGGCCTGGAGAAAGCGGTCGAACGGCACGATGCGCGGCTCGTTTCGGACCTCTCCAAGTTCACGGACATCGCCGCGCTCTACGAAAAGAAGAAACGCGCCGCGAACGCTATGGACTTCGACGACCTGCTCATCCGGCTCTACGAACTTTTGAAACAGGAACCGCGCCTGGCCGAACTTTTGTCCCAGCAGTTCCGTTACATCCTCGTCGATGAGTATCAGGACACGAATGCGCTCCAGGTGGCGTTCATCAAAGAGCTCGCGGGGCCGAAACACAATCTGCTTGTCGTCGGCGACGACGCCCAGAGCATCTATTCTTTCCGCGCGGCCGACGTGCGGAACATCCTGGATTTCCCGCAGCAGTTCCCGGACGCCAAGGTCTTCCGGCTGCAGACGAATTACCGCTCGACGCCGGAGATCCTCAGCCTCGCGAACGACATCATCGCCAAGAACGTCAATCAGTTCCCGAAAGAATTGACGAGCGTGTCGAAAGGCCTGGAGAAACCAGCGGTCGTGCCGGCAGTCTCCGCTTCGAAGGAGGCGCAGTTCGTGTTCAATAAGATCGAACAACTGCTCGAATCCGGCGTGCCGGCGCGTGAGATCGCCGTGCTCTTCCGCGCCACGCACCATTCGCAGATGCTGGAGTTCGAACTCATGAAAGCCGCTCTGCCTTACGACTACCGCGGCGGCCTGAAATTCTTCGACCGCGCGCACGTGAAGGACACGCTGGCGTTCCTGCGTCTCACGGTCAATTTCAGCGACGAGGCCGCCTGGCTCAGGGTGCTGGGACTTCAGGAGGGCATCGGCGATGTCTCGGCTGGCAAGATCTTCGAGGCTCTGCGCGCCGCCGGCAGTCTCGCCAAGTCCATTCTCGCGCCCATCGAGCAGCAGTTCGGCAATCGCGTGGCCCGCGGCTGGAAGGATCTGCGCGACATCCTGGAGGCGCTGCACGCGGCGGGCGGCAAGCCGGCCGACCTCATCAAGGCTGTGACGACCTCGACCTACATCGATTATCTTGAAGCCGAATATCCGAATTACCGCGAGCGGCTGGAGGATCTGGACCAGCTCGCCGTGTTCAGCCGGAATTACGAGAAGGTCGAGGATTTTCTCGCGGACGTCACCTTGGACGACGGCGTCTTCGGCGGCGCGCGCGAACTCAAAGCCGGCGGCGGCCGGCGCGCCCCGTCGCGCGGCGACCGCATTGTGCTGTCGACCATCCATCAGGCCAAGGGGCTCGAATGGGACGCGGTGTTCATCATCCACCTGAACGACCAGTCGTTCCCGAACCGCAAGGCCGCGGCTGAACAGGGTGGTCTCGAAGAAGAGCGGCGCTTGTTCTACGTCGCCGTGACGCGGGCGCGCAAGTGGCTGTTCCTGAGTTATCCCGCGGCTATGGGCGGGCGCGAGGGCGGTTTCGATTACGCGCCGCCGTCGCTGTTCCTCGAAGAGATCGACGTTGCTTGCCTGAAGGACGGCGCCTGTCTCGCGGGCCGTCGCACCGGCAGCCGCTCGGGTGGCGACGATTGGTCCGATCCGGGATTCGACGATGAGTCGGTCGAAGTTGATCAGACGGGGGAACTGAAGGAAGTGGGGGAGCGGATGAAGAGCGTGAATGACGACTGGAAGAAAAAAAGCTTTTTAAGGGATGTTTGAGGAGCGCGGCGCGAGCGGAACTGATCAAGAATAAGCGCCGCTCGCGAGATCTCGGCGGACGGCGAATCGTCCGACGAGGGGGGGAGGATATCCAGAGCAGACCTGCCGCAACCGCGGCGGGTTTTAGGTTCGGATCGGGCGATTTGCGTCCGGCTGGGATGGTGGCTTGACAATTAGCCCGAAATCGGGTATTTTAAGCTGTTCTTTAACAAAGGGGGACTACAATGTCTGCATACGCTGGTGTGTTCTTTGGCGCGTTCATCATCTTTTTGCTCGGTGTCATCGTCAACACAGTGGTCAAATCCGTCGGGAAACAGGGGGATGACGCGACGATCTCCAGAGTCCTGGTCTGCTGCATGTTCCTTCTGGGCATCATGGTCGCGACCACGTCTCTCGCGGTCAACAGATTCGGCCAGGCCCGGTTCAGCCACATGCTCGAGGTCGGCCAGGTCCAGGAGGTGCTCGGCGCCTTCACGCTCGAAGACGGCCGTTCTTTCGCCCTGTTGCGCGATCAGAGCGCCGGCACTGATGTCGTGTACTACGAGCTCGCTCAGCCTCTGCCCGCCGCCGCGAAATGCGTGATCTTCACGCATGAAAGAGAAAAGACTTTCCAGGATCCGACCGGCGGCAGAGCTCTCGCGACCGTCGTCGATTGTCCCGCCAAGCAGTAGCTGCCGGCGGTCAGATCCTAGCGGACGCTGTCCATCCGCCGTCGCCTCGCCGCCGAGCTCAGCTCGGCGGTTTTTTTATTTGCTTCCGCCACGTCTAGTCCAACCTCATCATGACGCCTCGAATCCAAAAGAAAACCCGCCACGAGATCGTGGCGGGTCATTCTGATACGAACGGGTCAGGCTGTGAGGACGACCCAGGTGTCGGTTTGGCCGACGCAGTAGCCGAGCGGGATCATGGCTGGCATGAGCCTGATGAGCGGTGTCTGGATCCGCATTTCTTTCTTCGAACAGGTGATGGCGGCATCGAAGCAGCGGCAGAGGCAGGACCAGATCCCGAGGCTCAGGGATTTGCCGAGCTGCTGACCGCAGATGGCGTCGAGCAGCTTCGCAATTTCGGATGCGAGTCCTGTCCAGATCAAGTCAGCGAGCTTGCCGTTGTCGTTCACTTGTCTGATGGTCGGCTCGATGTCATCCAGGGTGCAGTTCGCCCAGCCGTTCACCGAGCGCTGAATGAATTCTGGTGACCCAGAAATCTCAAATGTGTTGCGGACGTCGGTGACGACCTGAGTTTGCTGGTCGCGCAACGAGCGAGCCGAAAGACAGATGACATTTTTCACTTCGCGGTTGAGGCTCATGGCGAGGAGATCCCTGACGCCTTTTTTATTGATCTTCGAGGCAGGAGCCAGATTCAGGCAGCCGATGATCGAGGCTACGAACAGCGGGTCGGCGATTTTGATGACCTCATCCATGACCAAGGGGTACTGCGCTTGTTTGATAAGCGTTTGTCTGAGCGCCACGGCTTTGCCTAGATAATTCATTGCAGCCTCCGTTTTTGCGTTGTTGTAAGGTACGAGACGACGGACTCTAGCACAAATAAGCTTGATTGTCAATCCCGGCCGCTGTTGCGGCGAGGCGTGGTTGACCCGGCAGTCAGCGGCGCGATCTTTTGTTCGCGCGTCGGAACGGAAATATAAAATAAAAAAGAGACCCCTTGCGGAGCCTCTTTTGATCTTCGGGAAAGAGTCGCTTAGCGGCGGCGTTTCGCGGCCTTCTTGGACTTCTTCGCGACCTTCTTCGATTTCTTGGCGACTTTCTTCACGGCCTTCTTCGCCTTCTTGAGTTTCTTAGCCATAGTTGTAACGATGACCTGTTTGAGTAAAAACATTTCGACTTTTTTCAACTCGCGATCCTAGACAAGGGCGCGGCTGAATAACTGCTATAGTCATCGTAACACACGGACGCCTGCGGGCACAAGAGTTTGGTCGAGCGTGGTGGCGTCAAAGCGGCGGACGACACGAGATCAGGACAATCCGGATCGGGTTCGCGTGTCTCGTTGTTGTCGTCTTGATTATTTCCGTTTCGTATGCCAAGGTCTGGGTGGCGTTCTTTATTCAACAGAAAGGGGTTCGCCATGACCTTGCTTAAGGGCACTCATCATGACCATATCGACGGCTCAAGAGCCGTCAGCGACATCATTGATGATCTTTACCGGCTGGCCGGGAAGGACTTCCCGTTCCCGTCGGTCGAGGCCTGGCTCGCGTTCTTCCAGAATCCGCAGGAGGATATCGTGAAGCGGTTCAACACCGTCACGAGCGTCCTGCAGAGCACTGAGGCGCTGGAGCTGCTCGGCTACGCTTACGGCCGACGGCGCGCCGCCGAAGGGCTGAAGTATGTCGAGGCCAAGTTCGCCCCGCAGTATCACGTGTTTGGCGGACTCGCGATGGCTGCCGTGGCCAAGGCCATGATCAGCGGTCTGAGGCGCGCGGAATGCGCTTCCTCTATCCGCATCCTGCCGGTGATCTGCATCGGCCGCGAGGCTGATCCGGCGACTGGCGTCAAGATCGCCAGGATCGCGCTCGAGTACGACGGCGAAGCCGCGCTCGATCTCGTCTGCGACGAGGCGAACCACCCGCCGGAGAAGCATCTGCCGGCCTTCAAGTTGACGCAGGGCACGAAGGTCCGGCGCGACTGCCACGCCGGCGAGTGGGTCGCCAAAGAACCGGCCGCGACCTATCGCGAACGTTTGGTCCGGAACATCCGGACCGCGCTCTACGATCTTCGGGTCGACGGCATCGGCCAGGCGATCCCGTTGGCCGACGAACCAGAACTCATCAAGTTCATCGTCGGGAACGGCATCCGCGTCGCCGGCTGCCCGCTGTCGAACAAGTATTGCGGGCTACTGAGCGACGTGCGCGAATTACGCATCGGCGAGCTCCTGGATCAGGGCGTCATCTACACCCTGAACGCCGACGACGACCTGTTCATGGCTTCTTTGCCCGAGGTCGCCGCAGTCTGCGACGCCGCTTACGGCTTCACACCGGAGCAGCAGCGCCAGCTCGAAGAGAACGTCTTCCGCGGCGCTTTCGCCGCCGACATCCGGCGCTGAGGACATCTGAAATACCGCCACGCTCTGTGGCGGTATTCTTTTTTTTGGATCAGCGGAAAAGGTTGAAGCGCTGGACGACGCCCAGGTAGCCGAGCGCCAGGACGAAGAAGGCCAGCAGGCCGGCCGCGATCGCCTTGTGCGGTCCGATCTTGGGAGCCAGCAGCGCGACGATGAGCATGTAGGGGACCCAGGCGATGATGGAGCCGATGAGGACGAGCCAGGCGTGCTGGGCCACGGCCGAGCCGCCGCGGGAGTCGCCGATGAAAAAATACGCCACGAGGGTGAAGACCGGGATGAGCGTCGCGAGACCCGACAAGAGCCGGTAGTTGCTCTGTTCGAGCGCGACGATCAGGGTCGTCACCGTGCCGCCGACGATGAAGTAAATGACCAGATTTTTCAGTTGGTCGGTCATAAGCTCGAGATCAATGATCGTATTATAGCAAGAGTCTGGTGATCAATGCCGCCGGGCGCGAGCGATGAAAAAACCGTCCGTTCGGCCGGGCGGTCGGCGCTAGCCGTTACGGAACGATGTAGGGCGCTTCGCGTTTGCCGGTCTTCGAGGCGACATGCGCGATCACTTTGCGGATCGTCTCTGGCGCCACGCCGTAGCGCTTCGCGATCGTCCGTGCCGCCAGTCGACGGTCCCAGATGCCGGCGAGGATGATGTCGATGGTCAGATAGTCGACGCCGAGCTCGCCTTCGTCGGTCTGGTCGGCCCAGAGTTCGGCGGTCGGTTTGCGTTTGAGGACGCTCTCCGGCAGGCCGAGCTGGGCGGCGAGCGCGTAGATCTGGACCTTGAAAAGATCGAGGAACGGTTCGAGCCCGGAGATGTTGTCACCGCCGATGGTGTAGTAGGCGAGGAGGTGCTCGGTCCGGTTCTCGGTGCCGATGAGGATGCCGCCGAACAGCGAGCATGTGTGTTCGAGGATCTTCATCCGCTCGCGGGCGGCCATGTTGCCGCGCTGGAGCGCGGAGTCGCCGCGCTCGCCGAGGACGTCCTTGGCGGCGCGCCAGCTCGCTTCCACCGCTTCGCCGATGTTGACGGTGTGGACGTTCACATCGGGGATGCCGAGCGCGGCCGCGATTTCGCCGGCGATCGTCACGGATTCGGTCGCGGGTCCGCAGGGCAGCCGGAGCACGATGACGTTCTCGGGTCCGATGGCTCTGGTCACGAGCGCTGCGGCCACGGCGGAATCGATGCCGCCCGAGAGTCCGATCACAGCTTTCTTGAAGCCGTGGCGCTGGAAATATTTCCGGATGAGTTTGGTTTTGGCCGCGATGAGCTTGTCGGCTTTTTGGGGCGGGAGCCGCAAATAATCCGGCGCTTTGGCCGGGTCGAGATAGGTGCGGTTGTCCTTGCGGCCATGTTTTGTCATAATCATAATTTTTCCTTCAATTCTTTACTCTCCCAAACTCTGTCACGCCGTTCGAGAGCGACATATCTCCGTCTCTCCCGCACTCCTGCACTCCAGCACTCCGTCACTTCTTAATCCAATCTTATTTTCAGGCTTTTATCGGAGGTCTGTCAAGCGGATCCGGTGCAAGCCTGTCGTCGGGCGTTCGGCGGATTTGGCAAATTGACCTTTGAACCGGAAACAAGTAGTTTGATGGCGTCATCTGCCAGAGCAGCAGCGTATCACAGAATGGAGGTCAGTCATGGGACGTTCATTGAAAGAGAAGATTGCCACATCAGGATCGGGTCTCGTTCGCCGGATCCGCCGCTGGCTCGTTTCACCGCTCGCCGAATTTCAGGAACTGCGGCGCCAGCGCGCTCTGGTCAAACGCCAGTTGCAATATGCTCTGGCGACCCAGTATCTTGTCGGGCAATTGCGGTACCACGGCATCGAGGTGCTGGAATATGAGCCCGGCGATCACGGACCCAGAGTTCGGGCCAGAGTGCATCCGGAACAGTCCTGGGTCTACTGCCTCATCTATTCCGCCGTACGGCAGCATTTTCCCGGACTCACGGAAGCCGAACTCTGCGACGGGGCGGAACCGGGCGAACTCCTGACCGCGGCTCACGGTTTTCGCCGACGCGACCAGCCCGCCAGCAATAATTGAACAGCTTCGTTTTTTCGATCTTCGGACGGCCTTGGGCCGTCTTTTTTTAGAAGTGACGGAGTCAGGAAGTGTAGGAGAGACGGAGTCGTTGAGAGATTCTCCCGAACTCCGTCTCTCCCTGACTTCGTCTCTCACAAAAAACCCCGCAGCGGAATGCTGCGGGGCGTAGAGTCGAAAGAACCTACTTGGAGGAGCCGCGAACGAGCGCAATCAAGTCCTTGAAGGGCTTGCCGCGGTCGATGAGCGATCCCTCGACGGGTTCTTTGGTGTAGAAGGTCGCTTCGGTGGCGATGATGCGCTTGTCGGACGATTCGATGCGGATGAAGCCCACGCCGGTATCAACGGTCTTGAGCTTGTGATCCTCGAAGGCCGAACCACGCTTGATCGTACCGAGCTCCAGACAGACGCGCTGCCCGAGGTGGGCATCCCACATCTCGAGATGTTCGCTGACGTGGAAGTTGGCGCCCACGACGAGCTGGCTTTCCGCCGCCATCTCAAGCATCTCCTGCGGCCGGAGCGAAGTGGTCTTGGCCCGGCTCATGTGCGGATGCATGACGGAGACGCGGAGGCCGGACGGGAGATCGAACTCGCCGTTTTCCGGTTCCACGATCTTGCCGTTCACGAGTCCCATGAGGTGCGGAACATAGTACCCCTTCGCGTTGAGCAGGTCGGCGATCGCCTCGTAGACGCGCGTGGCGATGACATGTTTCATCACCACGAGCGGCGTGTGGCCGTCCCGGAGCGACCACAGGTCGTGGTTGCCGGGGATGACGACGAATGTCGGCAGCGACTGCTCGCAGATGCGAGCGATCTGGTCGGCCGCGGCGGTGCCGGAAGAGAGCTTCTCGATAGCCGTGTTGAAGCGGTGGTGGAAGACCTTCAGCAAGACCTTGGCGACGAGTTCGCCAGCCAGGGTCTCCTGCTCGGTGACGTTCATGGCCGCGTAGATCTCATCGAGGTATTTGTAACCTTCGACGAGGTCGCCGGCGCCGATGAGCATCTGCGCATCGCGTTCGATGATGGCTTTGGGCAGGGTATCGAGGAAATATCGGATGTCGGTCCGGATCGAGCCGGCGTGCAGACAACCGAACGCCACGATGGAGTCAGTGTGACACTCCTGAACCAGGGCCGGATAACGCAGATTTTCGCGCATCCAGTAGCTGTCGAAGTCCCAGCGTTTGGACTGGCTGTCGAAGCGCAGTCCGGGCCAGTTCTTCGGCTGCTTGCCGTAGCGGTTCGCGAGCGGCTTGAGTTCGGCTTCGACCGTCTCGCGGCTGAGCTTGGCAGCATCAGCCAGGAGGCCGGCGGACATCCGCCCGTGCTCCTTGAGGAGCGTGAGCAGCTTCTGCTGGCGCGGGGTCAGGCTCTTCGGCAACTCGATGTACGAGCGTTCGAGGCGCACGTAATCCTTGAAGCTGAAGCTCTTGACCACGGGGTCGCTGCGGTCGCGATGGACCGTCATGACGCGGACGCCGATCTGGTTCTCGTTGACCCGCACTTCCTGCAGACGATGCAGCACCGGGACCGAAACGTACGGCCGGGGCAGTTCGCCTGAAGGCTTGGTGATGGTCGCGCCGAAACAGCCGACGGCCTGGATGTCCGGGAGCTCGCGGGAGCTCTGGCGGCGCTTGTCTTTGAGGACGCGCTCGATCGGCGTCGAGAAGTAGTCGCCCCGCATCCACACGGATTTTTCGGGAACGAGCACTTCGACGACCTTGCCAGCCTGTTTGATGGGTAGGCGGTCGCCGCCGGTCTGGTAGACGCGGATGTCAGTGTTGCGCAGCTCTGCGAGGAGCTGGGCCACGGACTCACCGATCTCGCCGTCGTACGCCGGACTCGGGAAGATATACAACTTGATCTTCTCGCCCTTGGCGTTCGTGAAGACGGGGAGGGACTTGGCAAGGCGTTCGGCCATGCGGTCGGGTTCGAACTCATCGAGATACGACTGGAACCGCGCTGCCGTGGCTTCAAGCATCTCGATGTCCTTCGAATCGGCCGTGACGGGCTCGGCGTCCTTCTTGGTTCGGCGCTTGCCGGCGGCCTTGTTGGGCTTTCGCGCTGTCGGCTTCTTGGTCGTGGCCGCGGCTTCCGCCTTGGCCTGCGCCTTCTCGTCTTTCTGGATCCGCTTGATCAGCTTGTTGATCTCGTTGATCCGCCTCTTGAGCTTCAGCGTCTTCTCCCGGACGTACCGGGCGGCGATGAGACCGCCAGCGAGGACGACGAAGTGGACGTCTTCGCGGCTGAACGTTTCGGCGGCCTGCTCGAGCAGGGCCTGGCGATAACCGTCGCTCGGAAAATCAATCCGGGAAATCAGACCGATGCGGGTCGACGAACCACTGCTATTGTCGGTGGGCATCATGTCGTGCCTCCTTTGGGGTTTGGTTGTCAAAGTACTGCTGGCGCCGGATGCGCCGCCTCGCGGCCTTCGCGAGGTTCATAGCACCTTAGAAAGAAGGCGAGGTTTTGTCAATCGGATTTTTAGGCCGGGGCATCTTGCCAAAAAGCCGAAAATAGTGTATGGTCTCATGAACTGATTTTTCGTTGATCAGGCCAAATTTGAGGCTATGAAGACCGTCGAATCGGTAACTGAAGGGCATCCGGATAAAGTCTGCGACCAGATCGCTGACGCTATTTTGGATGCGTACCTGACACGCGACCCCGCGAGTCGCGTGGCGGTGGAGGTTTTGGGCACCCACGGGGCGCTCATCATCGGCGGCGAGGTCACTTCGCGCGCGACCGTCGATCCGGGCCAGATCGCGTCCAAGGTCTACAAGGAGATCGGCTACGACGACGATCTCGAGGTTTTCGTGAACATTGATGAGCAGTCGCCGGACATCGCCAAGGGCGTGGACGGCGGCGGCGCCGGCGACCAGGGGATCATGTATGGCTACGCCACGGCCGAGACCAAAGAATATCTGCCGCCGCCGGTGGTACTCGCACAACGCCTGGCTTGGGGGCTCACGGATCTCCGCAAGAACAATCCGGATTTTTCCTGGCTGCGTCCGGACGGCAAGACCCAGGTGACGATCGATCAGGGTCGGCCGGTGGCGATCGTCGTGTCCGCGCAGCACGCCGAAGAGATCGATGCCGCCGCGATGCGGCAGCTGCTGCTCAAGAACCTTATTGCGCCGCTCGTTGATGACGCGCGGCGCACGAGCGTTTACATCAACGCCACGGGTTCCTTCGTGCGCGGCGGTTTCGCCGCTGACACCGGACTCACCGGGCGCAAGATTATGGTCGACACTTACGGCGGCCTCATCCCGCACGGCGGGGGAGCGTTCTCCGGCAAGGATCCGACGAAGGTTGACCGGTCGGCCGCCTACATGGCGCGCTTCGCCGCGAAGAACGTCGTGGCGAACGGCGTCGCCAAGAGCTGCCTGATCTCGGTAGCCTACGTCATCGGCAAGGAAGAGCCGCTCATGCTGCGGGCCGTCTCCGGCGATGGACGCGATCTCAGCGGCTACGTCAACCAGCATTTTGATTTCCGGCCGCGCGCCATCATTGAACGGCTGAATCTGCGCCGGCCGATCTATCGCCCCACGGCCGCTTACGGGCACTTCGGCCGCGACGAATTCCCCTGGGAACACATCGTCCTCGACTGATCAGCGCCTCGAATATCAGAACGTCGCCTCCGCGGGCGGCGTTTTGAACTTGACCGGGAATTGCCGGCGGCCCATACTGTGGACTGCCGAAGCCTCCGGGCTCATTCGGCGATCGCACTTTTGATCATTTCAGGAAGACTAGGAGGTCAACATGAACTGGCTAACATTGGCCACCGCTGTCTGTTTCGTCTTATCGGTCGGTTACGCTCTCGGTCGGTTGGCGACTCGCGCCGCCAGCCGTCGCCAACTCGAACGGATCTTCGTCGATCATTATCGGACCTGGTGCCATCTGCTCGGACGTCTGCATCCGGAGCCGGTCCCGCTGGGTTGGAATTGCCGGGTGGTCCAGGCTTTGCGCAAAGAGGTCGGGGCCAGACTCGATATGACGCTGAAGATGATCCAGTTCGGCCGGCAGCATTTCCAGGTCGATCGCGAGATCTCGGAGCGGCTGGAGAGATCGTCGGCCAGGAATCTCGAGGCCGCGTCCGCCCTGCTCGACTATGGCGAGGGACAGGTCTTGCCGCTGCTTGGCCGCGTCCGCGATTGCGCCTCGTTGCTGCATGGCGAGGTCGAGATGTTGATCAAACTTGCCTCCGGACGTTACGACCGGCTCGCCGCGCGCGGTTGCCAGGTCGAAGCGGAACGACAAAGGATCACTATGATCCGCAATGCCAGCGCCGCCAGCCGGCTTCAGATCGCCGGCGCTCCGGTCACCACCATGAAACTGCTGCGGGTCCAGCTAAGGGTCATCCATGATCTGCTGCTCACCGCCGACGTCCTTGAAACCATGCTCCCGCCCGCAGGAGGGAAGTGAGGCTCAGAGGCTTTCCAGACGGCTCATTCGTTGGGCTGTCTTTTTTTTGTGGATGTGGAGAGTGGGGTGGGAGTGCTGGAGTGCTGGAGTGCTGGAGTGCTGGAGTGCTGGAGTGCTCTCATACTCCGTCTCTCCCACACTTCCAAACTCCCACACCTTGACTTTATGGCCATTTTGAGCTAATCTTGCTGGTCCGATTTGCGGGCTTCGTACCTTGAACATTCATCGAGCTCAGCTCCTCTCATCAGACTGGAGGTCCGATCATGACCATCATCAGTGCCAGCGCGGTCGCTATCATCGCTTTTTTGAGCGGCATCCTGTTCCAGAATTCGCGCGCTTTTCGTCAGCGGCTCCGATGCACCAAGGCCAGATTGACGGAGTCCGGAGCGCAGATCGCCAAGACTCGCCTGCAGTTGGCGTCCGCTGGTCGCGCCCATAATCCGAACGGCCTGATCGCCTGGGCGAGGCAGCATGCCGCGCAACTGCTCGATCAGAACGAAGGGACCCGTCTCGCTGCTCTGGGGCTCGCCGACAAAGATCGGGACGGCCTGGGCCACGCCGAGGACATGGAACGCGAGGTCTGGCACGGCATCTGCGCCGCGCGCAGCATCATGGAGTGCACGGAACGCTATCTGTCCAAGCAGATCTGTCTCGACAATCAGAAGATGAACGGATTTTTGGACGATATCGAAGGGTTGCGCCGTCGGCTGGGCGCGCGTCTCGATCGATCGACGGCCGGTCCGAGTATCTACGAGGAGCAGATCCGCCTCGTCCGGCTGGGCGCGCGCATCGTCGCAGAGCGGGAGACTTTCAAGAGCGATCCGGCCGTCGGCTGGAACCGCATTCAGTCACTGCTCCGCGCCCTCGTTGATGTCGACCAGAGTCTGGAGTCGAAGCTCGGCGCTTTCAACCTGAACGACCGCTGACGGAACAGCGGACTTGAGAGACGAACGCTTGTTCGTCTCTTTTTTTTGTGCGCCTGATCCTGAAATGGTAAAATGCCCGCGTATTCATTTAATCTCGCTTCTATCTATGGATGCCGCTAATCCCGCCAAGCAGCCGGTTGCCGTTCCTCCGGCCGCTCCGCCGACGCCGCCCGCACAGTCCAATAACAGACTCTTGATCATCATCATCGCCGTCGTGGTCGGCCTTTCGTTTCTGGGCTGGGTCGGTTCGAAGGTCGCCGGTTTCGTCGCTCGCAAGGCTCTCGAAGCCGGTACCGGCCTGAAGATCGATGACAAAGGCGGCGTCGTCAGTTTCAAGGGACAGGACGGAGCAGAGATGAAATTTGACGCCAACGGGCAGGGCGGCACGTTCACTTATAAGACCGAGACCGGCGAGACCGGCGTCATCGAGACTCAGGTCGGCGGCACGGACAAACTCCTGGCGCTGCCCGAGTCGTTCCCGTCGGATATCCCGGTCATGTCCGGTTTGAAACTGATCAATAAGTACAGTCTGGGTTCGGGCGAGATGAATACTTTCACGCTGACCTGGACCGCCGCCGAGAGCCAGAAGAAGATCGCGGATTATTATAAGGAAGCCATGCCGCGGAACGGCTGGACCTTGACGACCGAATTCGCCACGCCTGATAGCCTGATGATTTCTTTCGAAAAGATGTTCGACGCCAAGACCGAGACCAAGCATTCGGCGACCTTCAGTTTCACGTCGAAAGAGGACGGCAGCCTCGAAGTTTCGCTGGTGGCTCAGATTTACAAATAGCGGCGAAGGTCAGACCCGCTGAAAAAATAGAAATGCGCCGGTCGTTGGCCGGCGCATTTTTCTATTTGGATATGATCAGGCCGCGGACAAAGCGGCGTGGTGCAGCGTCAACGGGCGGAAGATCGGCTGTGGCTGGGACTCGGGCAGGGCGAGGCGCTGAATGGCCAGCCAGAGGTTGTCGATCACATATTCCTTGAACATCCGGCGGCGATGGCGTTTCGCCTGTTCGGATTTTTTCTCTTCATGGGGATGCCGGACATGTTCGATGGCCTCTCCCGCAAGCGGTCCGCGGTGGGGGAGCGTGCGCATCAGGGATGTCCGATAGGCGTCGATCTGATTGTGCCAGGCTCGCGAAAATATCTCCCGCAGATCCCGTATCGTTTCGGCCGGGGTAATTTCTTGTTCACCCGTTTCGTGGAATCCTTCAAAGACTTTAGCGGCCGGCTCACGACAGATGACGAGGATTTGCGTGAGGTAAAGCAGGGCGAGCGCGATTTTTTTTATTTTACGCATGTTTGGGTCCTCCCAACTCAAGTGTATGAAGACTGGGTCATGCTTGTCAAGTTTTTATCAACAGTTAGCGCTTTTTTGGGTATATTGGCCGCGGCAAAAATGTGTTATAATGATATTCTATGACACCCAGGGCTTTGGAGATCGCGTCCGTGACCAAGAAATTCGGCGGCCGCGCCGCGATCAGCGGTCTGACGCTTCAGATCGACCCGGGCGAGATCTACGGACTCATCGGACCGAACGGATCCGGCAAGACGACGACCATCAAGATGATCGCCGGTCTTTATCGTCCGACCAAAGGTTCGATCAGCATCGGTGGCATCGACGTCGCCAAGACTCCGACGCGCGCCAAACGCCGGATCGGTTACGTTCCCGATGATCCGGCGGGTTACGATCGGCTGACCGGACGCGAATTCCTGGAGTTCGTCGGCCAGCTTTACGGCATGGAACGCGGTGCTCGCGACCGGAAGATCGATGAGCTCCTGGAACGTTATGATTTGGGACGTCTCGCTGACGGCCTGTTCGGCCGGTATTCCCGGGGGACCAAGCAAAAGTTTTCCATTCTGGCGGCGCTGCTTCACGCGCCGTCGCTGCTGCTCGTCGACGAGCCGATGGTCGGTCTCGATCCGGCGAGCGCCGTCGCGACCGAGGAACTTTTCCGCGAGTTCGCCCGGGCTGGCGGCGCCATCCTGCTTTCGACCCACACTCTCGCTGTCGCCGAGATCCTCTGTGGCCGCTTCGGCCTGCTCCAGGAAGGGCGTCTGGCGGCGGAAGGGACGCTCGTTGATCTGCGCGCCCGGGCCGGACTCGGGTCCGGGACCCTGGAAGAGTGTTATCTGAAGCTCGCGGCCAAGTTATGATCTTCGAGCTCGCTGCTTTGCGCGCCGTCCGCCGGCGCGAGATCCGGAACAGTTTCCGGGAGTTGACCTGGGCTGATGCCGCGGTGGCGTTTCTCTTCCTGGTCCTGTGTATTTTCGCGGCTCTGGCCGCATATTTTATTTTCCGGCGCGCTTTTTCGTTCCTGCTCAGCGAGTTGCCGGCCGGACCGCTCCTCGTCCGTTACGTGTTGGAGACGGCTTTCGCTTTCATTTTCCTGTTCGGCGCCGTCAGTTTCGTGGCGGCGTCCTTTCCGCTGATTTTCCGCTACGGCGAAGTGCGGCTGCTCCTCAGTCTGCCGGTCGAGCCGGTGGCGGTCTACATTCATCGTTTTTTAGCGGCCGCGGCGCTTTCTTCCTGGCCCATCGTGATCATCGGCCTGCCGGCGCTTTTCGCCCTGGGCGCGGCGCTTCAGGCTTCGGCCGCTTATTACGGTTTTTGCCTGATCGTGGCGCTGTTATTCCTGCTGGCGATCTCTCTGGCCGGAGGCTTGCTGTCTTTCGCTGTCGGTTGGCTGGCTCGGCCGCTGTCCTCGGGCTGGATCAAGGCTTTGGAAACTTTCGGCGCTCTCTATCTTCTGGGTCTTCTCATCCGTTATGTCGCTTCCCGGCAGGTCGTCGGCCTGTTCGGGGCTGTGACCGCGCCGGAGATCGCCGCTTCCGGATCCCGGCTGGCGGAAATGTTCGCCTGGTTCCCCAGTCATCCTTTCGCCGAGCTCGTCATCGGCGCTTTGCCCGGGGCTGCCGGAAATCCGGCCAGGACGGCGTTGGCGATCGCACTGGCTCTCGCGGCCGCAGCCGTGATTCTGCTGGCGCTCGCCCGGTCGTTCTTTTTGCCGATCTGGCGCTTCACTGAAGAGGGCGGATTCCTGGCCCGGCCGGAGGACGCTTCGGGGCGGCGGCCGGCCATGTCTTTTCCCAGGCTTTTCCGTTGGCGCTACGGCTACCTGTTCGAAAAAGAGTATCTGCAATTCCGGCGCGATTCCGGAGAAGTGTTCAGCGCTGTCTTTCTGGCCGCGCTACTGTTCTTTTTCCTCCTGGCCATCCGCGCGGTCGCTGGTATGGATATCATCGATCAGGCCGCGATCCTCACCGAGCAGATGTTGTTCCGGGTGTTCGTGTCGATCGGTTATTTTTCCCTGATCCTGGGAATGCGGTTCGCTTTCCCGTCCCTGTCGCTCGAAGGCCGCGGCGCCTGGGCTCTCTGGTCGAGCCCGGTCCATATCCACGAGTTCTTCTCTTGGAAATTATTTTTTTGGACGGCGGCCAGCGCGATCCCGTTGCTCGCGGCGGCCGCGGTCACGACCCTGACTTTCGGACTCGGCTGGGTGCTGGGAACGTTCCTGGTCTTCGCTGTTCTCTGTCTGAACGCGGCGATCACGGCGCTGACCCTCGGCCAGGGCTGCGCCTTTCCGGATTTCCGGAAACGCGACGCGGAGTCTTTATCGACCTCGCCGGCCGGGATCGCGGCCGTGGTCCTGGGGCTTCTTTATATATATGTAGCCGCCGGCTATGTCCGGGGATTCACGGCTGCTTACCTGAAGAACGGAATGATCGACGCAGTGTCGATCCTCGGGCTCGCCGTCATCTCGATCCTGGTCGTGGCCGTCTATGGAGTGCTCGCTCCGCGGCGCATGAAGCGGTTGGAGATCGACGTCTGACGGATCTCACGGCTTGTGGCGGCTGCGCAGTTATTGTTATGTGAGCCGCGGCAGACCAGTCCTCGTCGTTTCTTGAGTTGTAAAAAAGCTGGAAATTTAGTATCATTAAGGCAGATATGAGCACCCAAAGATTCCAGAGCTACTTCTTTATAGCCGTTCTTGTTTTGAGCGGCCTTCTGACCTTACTGGTCTTCAGATCGTATTTGCCGTTGCTGGCTTTTGGCGGGGCTTTGGCCGTGGTTGCGCGGCCGCTTTACGCATATCTGCTCAAGCTCATCCGTTCGGAGATTGCCGCAGCTTTCCTGACCGTGATCGTGGTCGCCCTGACCGTCGTCCTGCCGCTGATCTATTTCTTGGCTGCTCTGTCCGGCGAGCTCATTTCTCTGTTCGGTCACGCGCGGGGGTTCTTTTCGGCTGACGCGGTCGTAGCTTATCTTGAACGCATCCTGCCGTCCGGACTCCACATTCAGATCCCCGAGATCATCAACCAGTCCCTGAGCGTGCTCAGGGCTGTGGTTGAAGGATTATCTTCCAATCTTTTCGAGTTCTTCTCCAACATCCTGGGCATGTTCTTGGCTTTCGTCATCATCCTGATCTTCGTCTATTACTTGCTCAAGGATGGCGCCCGGATCAAGGCAGAGTTTTTGGCGCTGTCGCCGCTCGGCGATGATTACGATGAAATGGTCCTGAGCCGCGTCATTATCGCTGTTCGCGCCGTCGTGAACGGCGTGCTGGTGATCGGGCTCATCAAAGGCGTCTTAGCCGGAGTTTTCTTCTGGATTTTTGGCGTGCCGGCGCCGTTCTTCTGGGGTACGATGACCGGGGCCGCATCTTTTCTGCCGATCTTCGGCTCGTCGCTCGTCACCGTGCCGACGATCGTCTATCTGGTCATTTCCGGCCATTATGGCGCGGCCATCGGCCTGACCCTGGTCTCGCTCCTCCTCATCGGCACGGTCGATAATTTCCTTCAGCCCAAACTGGTCGAAAGCAAGACTAATATCCATCCGCTGCTGATCCTATTGTCCATTCTCGGCGGCCTGCAGTTCTTCGGTTTTGCCGGTTTCATTTTGGGCCCGCTGACGCTCGCGACCACCATGGCCCTGCTCGATATTTACAAGAAAGATTTCCGCGGTCATCTTACGGACCTGACGTAATCGGTGCGATGATAATAAAACCGCCGAGCTGGGCTCGGCGGTTTTGATTTCGGATTCAGTTGAGGAATTTTTTGATATCCGCGAAATTCTTGCCGGCCAGATTGTGATTGGCCGACCACTCCTCCTGCGAGACGTCGCGGCCGAACCAAGGCGGCGGCACGAAGGCTGTCCGCGCCGAATCGTTATTGAATTCAATCTCCACGACGGTCAGACCCTCGAGCGGACCGTGAAAAACATCGATCTCGCCCATGAGGCCTTCCGGCAGGGGAAAGAAATAGCGGGTCTTGGCCAGGCTGCGGATGGACAGGCCGCGGAGGCGCGTGAATTCCTCTTCGGTCAGCGGAATGTTGATCTCATCCTTGCGCGAGAAATCATTTTTGGCCACGTCCAGTTTCTTGGTCAGTTCGTAACGCTGGCCGATGCGGCGGATGCGCAACGGTTCGCCGCCTTCGGACAAGTAGTGCTGTTCGATCTCGCTGCGGCCGAGTTCATTGAGGTTCGGCGTCTCTTTGACCAGGAAGGAAAGCTCGCTTTCTAGCATAGGGGGCGGATTATTCGCCGGCGGCCGGCTGCGTCGCGGCGGTTTTATTTTCGGAGTCATCATTGGCGGCGGCGTTCACGACGGGCACATCGGCGGCCGAAGGTTTCTTGGCCAGCGAACCGAGCCGTTTCCAGAAATTACCAGCGAGGTTGCGGAGCGAGATCCAGGCCTGGGCCAGGAAGGGGCGGGATTTTTCCCAGGCCAGCCCCCAAAAACTGCCGACGGCGGAGCCTAGCTCTTCGGCCTGCTGGGTCTGAGCGGTGGTGGCGACTTGGTTGACGGCGGTGACGGCAGCAGTGGTCGCTGCAGCGGTTGCGGCAGTGGTAACGGTGGCGTTAGTGCTGGCGGCAGCAGCGTCGTTGGCGGAGCCGGTCAATCCCGCCGGCTTTGCCGCCGAGTCCTCGGTTTCAACGGCCACAGCCAACGTTGGATCGGCTGGCGCTGCGTTCGTCGGCGTCGATGCGGGTGATCCATTTGCCTGGACAGCCGCCGGTGGTTTCGTTTTCGCGATCGCGAGTTTCCGTCCAGCCGACTGCATCGCCGAGACCGCCCGATCTTTGATCTGCACGATGGTCGGCAGCTGCTCCTCTCCGAGCGGCGCGGCGTAGGTCTCATTATTGAAAGGGGAGATGCGCGCTAGGATGATCGGCACCGCGATGAACGCGGCCAGGATCGCCGTGATGATCAGCTTCTTTTTTTGGTCCGGGTTGGGAGTCGGCATGGCGGTGGGATTAATCTCGTTTAGGTCGGCCGGGCAATCGCGCATCATTCGACCGGCGGCGGATGTTGGCCATATTTAGCTTTGAGTCCGGCGATCTTCTGTTCGGCGGCCAGCGTCAGTTTTCCGGTCCCGAGCGGATCATATCCCCGCAAGACATCGCTGTCGTTGAAGCCGTCACTGTCGGTGTCGGCGTTCTTCGGGTCAGTGCCGTAGATTCGGATCTCATCGCCGTCGGAGAGGTTATCGCCGTCCATGTCGGGGTTTTTGCGATCAAGGTAATTGTCGATTTCGTACAGGTCGGCCAGGCCGTCGCTGTCCTGATCCGGTAGTTTGCCGCTCTTGGAAAGTGGGTCAAAGCCCGACCAGATTTCGTCCCAGTCATTGAAGCCGTCGTCGTCAGTGTCGCGTTTCAGTGGATCGGTCCGATAGACGCCGACCTCCTTGCCGTCAGCGAGGCCGTCGTCGTCAGTGTCGCGTTTCAGTGGATCGGTGCCGAGCCTTTTTTCTTCTTGGTCGCTGAGACCGTCGCTGTCAACGTCGCTGATCTCGGACGTGGCGGGCTGCTCGGTGTCGGCGGCCGGGGCGGTCGCGGTGGGTTCGCTCCGGACCTGAAGCGGAATATCGAAGCCGCGCGCGCTCAGGATGTGCCCGCCGGGGGCGAGAGCCAGCAGTCCTTTTTCCAGAGTGAAGCTGATGCGATAGCCGCCCGGAATGAGTTCGTAGGCGTAAGGCTGGGCGGACGACGGGTCGAGCGGAAGTTTTTCGATCTGCGGTCCGACGAGGTCTTCGAGCCGCGCCGGATAATTCTTGTTCGAACTCTGGTAGGAATTCAGGCCGATGCGCAGCACGTTCATCGCGCGGTAGCGTTCCCAGTCGCGTTCCTCGGCCGGGTCGACTATTTTTTCAGGTTTCGCCAGTTCCGCGACGGCCGCTGTTTTTGACGTCGTCACTCGCGGCAGTCTGTCCAGGAGCGTCGGCGCGGCCAAACCGATGACGAGCAGCAGTGCGCCGCCGGCGGCCAGCCAGCCGTAGAGACGGCTGATCGCGTCATCCGTCCGCTGGTCGTCATTTTCAACCGCGTCTTCGTAATAGATCTGGAGATAGGTCAGTAGCGCAGCGAGGCCGATCAGGCCGACCAGGATCTGTCCGGCAACGACGAGCGCATCCCAGGAAAGGTCGGCGCCCAGGATCCGGAAAGCGCTGTCGGAAGCCTGCGCCCCGGGGATCATTCCGGCCGCCAGTTCGATGAGGGTGGCGAGGGCCGCGGTCCAGATCGAGAGGATGAAAAGCTGCAGCCCCAGGGCCAGGGTCCGGCCGCGAACCAGACCGTAACTTCGGGACAGCAGTTTCGTTCCGGACAGATCTTCGGCAAGCAGCGTTGGCAACAGCAAAGCTGATCGGAACATGACGAGAAGACCGGGCAGGACCAGGGCGAGAGCGGCGGCGCCGGACGCCAGCAGTGCCAGGGCGGCGGCGCTGACCAGCCCGATGACGCGGCTGAAGCCGATTGCCAGCGCTTGGCCGAGTCTTGTCTTGAAGGCGGCGACGGCGCTGATTCCGGCCAGAAGCCCCAGGAAGAGGATGACGCCGATCAGTAATTCCAAGACCACCAGGCTGGTGGTCCAATTGTCGCTGGGCCAGTGTTGCTGCCAAGTGCTGAGCGCGGCCAGTGCGGTCGCCAAAATGACGAACCATTGTAGTGAGATCAGCGCGGCGAAGAGGCCGGCTTTGCGCATCAGGCGGTTGAAAACCCTCAACAACCGGCCTTTGAAACCCGGAAAGTTCGGTTGGCGGCTCGGTGGCGCGACTTTTTTGGTCGCAGCGCCCGATAAGGTCAGCGGTTCGAAAGCCATACTTAAATAAGTATAGCATAAACGTTCTTTTCAGCCGGTGCGGGCGGCGGCGCGGTCCAGTTGACAAGCTTGGTCCGTTATTACAAGCTGGACCCAAAGTTCTTTCACTAAGATCAAGGACAGGAGGTCGTTGATGAAGACCGGCAAGCCAGTGTTGCGGATCATTTTGATCGTCGTTTCTGTTTTGGCCGCGATAGTGATCCTGTCGGCGCTCGCCAGACTAGCGCTCAGGATGAACGGCGAGGCCGACCCGAACGTCGGTCAGATCCGGATCCTTGGTTCCGTCGTCACGATCGAGCATGTGCTCACGGTCAGGCTGCCGGAGCCGGCTGAACAATGGGAGGCGGTGACGGGCGCGCGGCTCGACGACTATTCTCCGCGTCCCGTGTTAGCGCTTTTTCACCAAGAGCCGGCGGCCCGGGTGCTTCTGCAGCTGTGGCCGGCCGAGGGGGTGACGCCGGAAAACATCTCTACAGAGCTGGCGAAACAGCTCACGGATCAGGGGTTCGAGGTCGCCGCTTTTTGCGGTATCGGGCCATCCGGCCGGCGCTGCTCTTTGGTCTTCGAGTCCATCAGCCAGGAATCCGCGCCACGCGGCAAGATCTGGATCGAGTACTTGCCGGGTGATCCGCAGATGTTGCTGATCATAATCAGTACTTACGCACCGACTGATTATGAACAGTTCGAACCACAGATCGATTATTTGGCCGATCATGTCCGGTCGGACGATTGAAACGAAAACCCCCGCCGCTTGGCAGGGGTTTTATTGTCCGTAAACCCCGGGCCTTGGCCCGGGGAGCGTCATTGTCGGGCCAGTTCCGCGAGCAGGACGCCGAGATCATCCAGGTCCGAGACGCGAACGGCCTTTTCCCGCCAGGACTTCGCGTCCGGCAGGCCTTTGAAATACCAGATCAGGTGTTTGCGGAAGGTCAGCAGCGGTTCCGGACCGGGCTGGAGTTCGGCGTGCAGCCGAGCGTGTTCCATGATGACGGCGGCGCGCTCGGCGAGTGTCGGCGGCCGGTACGCGGTCCCGTTCAGAGTCGCGGCGATCTCGGCGAAGACCCAGGGATTGCCGAGCGCCCCGCGTCCGATCATCACGCCGTCGCCAGCAGTCGCGGCGAGCGCTTTGCGCGCGTCAGCTCCAGACGCAATGTCGCCGTTCACGAGGACCGGGATCTTCACGAGCGCCCGGGCGCGGCCGATCGCCTGCCAGTCGGCCTGGCCAGTGTAGCCCTGCTCTTTGGTCCGGCCGTGGATCGTCACGAGGTCGGCGCCCGAAGCCTCGACGGTCTTCACGAACGTCAGGATCTCGTCGGGTCTCGACCAGCCCAGGCGCGTCTTCACGGATACAGGTTTGGAGGTCGCTTCTTTGGCCGCGAGGATGATCCGGCATGCCAGTTCCGGATCTTTCATCAGCGCGGAACCGTTGAAATTGCAGACGATCTTATAGACCGGGCAGCCCATGTTCAGGTCGAAGGCGTCCGGAGAATATTTCTCATCGATGATCCGGATCGCTTCGGCCACGACGCCGGGATCGGAGCCGAACACCTGTTGGACGATGGGCCGCTCTTCCGGTTTAAAGTCGGCCATGTGCAAGGTTTTCCGATTGTCGCGGACCACGGCTTCGGCGCTGATCATTTCATGGAAGACGACCTGGGCGCCCTGGCGCTTCGCGATACGGCAATAAGCCGAATCGGTCATGTCGGCCATCGGGGCGAGCGCGATGATGGGGCGGGGGAGCGAGGTCCAAAACTTCATAATTAAGCCACGATATCCGGTAGCGGCCCGCAGGTCAACTCCGCCGACGGTCAAGCGGGTTGTTTATCAGCCTGAATCCTGATAGGATTTATGGGTAAAATAACCATGATTATGCTCAAATTTTCCAAAAAGATCGCATTCATCATCATCGCTATAGCGGTCGTGGCCGGGGTGGCGGGTTATTTGGCGCTGCGCGGTCCGCAGACCGTCTATGAGACCGATGTCGTGAGCCGTGGTTCGGTCGTGGAGACGATCTCGGTCACGGGTTCGATCGCGCCGGGTTCCAAGATCAGCCTGCAGCCGGAAGCCAGCGGCCGCGTCGCCAAGATCCTGGTCGCCGAGGGCGATCACGTCCAGGCCGGCGATGCCCTGATCAAGATCGATTCCCGCGATATCGAGACCCGGATCTCGTCCCAGCGCGCGGTCTTGGCTTCGGCCCAGGCCCAGCTCCGGGAGTTTTTGGCCGGAGCGACGGCGGAAGATCTGCGAGTCAGCGAGTCCGCCGTGGAGACCGCCTCCGCTCAGTTGGCGGCCGCCGAGGCGGCCAAGATCGACGCCGAGATCGCCAAGACCAACGCTCAGCGCAATCTGGAGAATACGCAGGCCAAAGGCGCGACCCTCATCGAATCCAAGATCAGCACGCTGCTCTTGGATTTCGACGACGCGGTCACAGCATCGTCCGACGCGGTCAACCGCCTGTCGATGCCGTTGTTCACCACCACCGATCAGTTGTCTTTTTCCAGTTCGAATTCCCAGGCCGAGTCCGATGCCGTCAGCTCTCGCCGTCTGGCTAAAGATGCTCTGGCGCCGCTCGCGGCCGCCGCCGCGTCAGCCCGATCGGTCGGCACGCTCGCGGCGGTTAAGGATTCTTACGCGATCATCCAGGCCAAACTGCAGGTGGTCAAGGCTCACATCGACGCCGCGGCCGCGGTCCTGAATTATTCTCTGGGACTCAGTTCCACTACGCTGGCCACCTATCAGCTCAACATCAATACGGCTCAGAACACGCTGAATACCATCATTTCCACGCTGTCGACCGACCGTTCGAGCCTGGATCTGCAGCAGCGACTCAACGCTTCGGATGAGACCGCGGCTTCGATCGCGCTCGCGAATTCCGAGACCGCCCTGAATGCGGCCGCGAGCAGCATTGAGACGAGTCTGCGGGCGAAAGCCCAGGCTCAGGCCGCCTACGATCTGAAGAAGATCGGCACCCGGCCGGAGACGATCGATGTCCAGCGCGCCAGAGTCGCCGCGGAATCCGCCGCGCTCGACGGACTCCTGAACGAACTCACCAAGCGGACCGTGATCGCGCCGATCGAAGCGGTGGTCACCGACATCGCCGTCGAACTTGGCGAGACCGTGACTCAGAATCAGGTCGTGATCACGCTCAATTCCAAAGGCGCTTTTGAGATCCTCTCCAACATTTCCGAGGTCGATATCGCCCGGGTGACGGTCGGCGATCCGGTCACGATCACGCTTGACGCCTTCTCCACCGGCGAGAAGTGGACCGGCAAGGTCATCACGATCCAGCCGGCCGAGAAAGTCGTCGAGGGCGTCATCTTCTATGAGACCAAGATCGTCTTCGATCAGGAGGATCCGCGCCTCAAGTCGGGCATGACCGCTAATCTGGATATCGAAGTGGCGCGCCACGACGGCGTGCTGCGGATTCCGTTGCGCGCTCTCAAAGAGAACGGCCGGAAGTACGTCCAGGTGCTGGTGAACGGCGTGCCCGCGGAAAAGGACGTCGCGGTCGGTCTGGAGAGCAATGATTTCGTCGAGATCACGAGCGGGTTGACCGAGGGCGAGACCGTCGTCATCGCCGCTAACGGCAAGAAGTAATTTCCGCAACCATGGCTGAACTCATCCGGCTGGAAAATTTGGTCAAAGAGTATGTTCAGGGCGAGCAGTTGGTCAAAGCCCTGAATGGCGTTGACTTGGTCATCAACAAGGGCGATTTTTTCGCCATCATGGGGCCTTCTGGTTGCGGCAAGTCCACTCTGATGCACTTGCTCGGTTTTCTGCTGAGCCCAACGTCTGGCAAGTACGTCTTCGGCGGCCGCGATGCCAGCTCGCTCACGGAGAATGACCGGGCTGTGATCCGCAATGAACAGATCGGTTTCGTCTTTCAGGCCTACAACCTGCTGCCGCGCACCTCGGTTCTCGAGAATGTTTTGTTGCCGATCGAATATGCCGCTGTTGTCGACGCCAAAAAAGCGAAGAAACGCGCTCTGGAACTTCTGGACCGGGTCGGTCTGAGCCACCGTCTCGACGCCCGGCCCAACCAGCTCTCTGGCGGCGAACAACAGCGCGCGGCCATCGCCCGGGCGCTCATCAACGAGCCTTCACTGATCCTGGCTGACGAGCCGACCGGCAACCTTGATTCCAAAACCTCGGACGACATCATGGCCATCATCGACGGTCTCCACAAGGAGGGGAATACCATCGTCATGGTCACTCACGAGGAAGACGTGGCGCAGCGCGCGGAACGAACCATCCGGATGAAGGACGGCCGCATCGTCTCCTGAACTTATGTCCCTCTCCAAGGACATCATCTACTCCGGGCACACTTTGTGGGCGTCCAAGAGCCGCACTTTGCTTACGATGCTCGGGGTCATCATCGGCGTGATGTCCGTGGTCGCGGTTTCTTCGGTCGGCAAGAGCGCCCAGAATCTTATCCTGGACCAGGCTGAAGCGGTCGGAACCAACGTCATCGGCATCTTGCCGGGCGGCAGCGGCGAGAACGAACCGCCGCCGATCGCCATGGGCATCGCCACGAGCAGCCTCAAAGAGAGCGATTTTCGCGCCGTGCGCGCCTTGCCGCACGTCATCCTCGGCGTTCCCATGGTCATGGCGCTGGAGTCGGTCTCGCTGGGACAGGTCGCCGCGATGACCACGATCTACGGCACCGGCGAGGAATTTCCGGCCATGATGGATATGACGGTGGCCGAGGGTCGTTTTTTCGACGTCCGCGACGTCGCGGCTTATGGCCGGGTCGCGGTGCTTGGTTCCGGCGCGGCGAAAGATCTTTCCTTGCGCGGCAGTCCGTTCGGCAAACAGATCCGCGTCAAAGGCTACAACTATCAGGTCATCGGCATCCTGAAAGAGAAGGGCGGCGGCGCGCTGGGCCAGATGGATGACGCGATCTACATCCCGGTGACGGCCGTCCAGAAATATATCGCCGGCATCAATCATCTGACCGCCGCGCGGGTCAAGGTCGACAACGCCAGCAATCTCAATTGGGTCAAGGACGAGATCAAGAAGACCCTGCGCCGCCGCCATCACATCACTGATCCGGCCAAGGATGATTTCACGGTGCAGGCGGCCGAGCAGGCCATCACCACCATTGCCGGCATCACCGATTCCATCAATTATTTCCTGCTGTTCGTGACGGCGATCTCGCTGCTCGTCGGCGGCATCAACATCATGAACATCATGTACGTCGCCGTCCGCGAACGCACGCGCGAGATCGGCCTCAGGAAATCCCTGGGCGCCAGGCCGGGCCGCATCCTCAGACAGTTCCTGACCGAAAGCTCGCTGATCTCGTTTTCCGGCGGCGTCATCGGCCTGATCTTGGGGACGGTCATCGCCGCGGCCGTCGCCGCGGCAGCCATCCACTACGACCTGATCTGGAAATTCACGATCTCCTTGACCTCGGTCGTCGTTTCGCTCGTCGTTTCGATCGGCATCGGCCTGATCTTCGGGGTCGCGCCGGCCGCCGCCGCGGCCAAACTCGACGCCATCGAAGCTTTGCGCCACGAATGATATGCATTTTCACGACTTGGCCAAAGCCTCGCTCGGCAACCTCCGGCGCAACAAATTGCGCACGGCCTTGTCGCTCCTCGGCATCGTCATCGGAGTCTTCTCGGTGACTGTCATCATCTCGCTCGGCGTCGCGGTCAAAGCGGGCGTCATCAGCTACATCAACAGTTTTTCCAGCCAGAACGTCATCTCGATCAATCCGGCGGCGCCCGGCGCTTCGCGCGAGAATTCCATGCAAGCCCTGATACTGGGCGCGACTCCGGCCTCGCTCAATTACGAGGATGTCGAAGCCCTGCAGGATCCGCGCAATTTACCTTATGCCACCGCGGTGAGCGGCGCTGTGACCGGTCAGGAATACGTCCGTTTCGGCAACAAGGAGTTCCGGTCGCTGATCTACGGCTGCTCCTCGGATTTTTATCCGCACATCATGCCGATCATCAAGATCGGCCAGGGGCGTTTTTATACCCGGGAGGAAGAAAGGTCGTTAGCGCCCGTCGTAGTGATCGGTTACAAGGTCGCCACCAAGCTTTTCGGCTCGGCTGATCCCGTCGGTCAGAAGGTCAAGATCAAGGATTTGCCGCTCATGGTGATCGGCGTGCTGGAGCCGCTTGGCAGCATGATGACCATGGATTTGGATTCCATGACCATGATACCGCTCCGGTTGGCGCAGAAACGGATCACCGGCAATGATAAGGTCTTCGAGGTGAATCTTACGGCCCAGGACGCCGCCCATGTCGATGAAACGGTCGATGACGTCAAGCGCTTGCTGCGCAAGCGGCACAAGATCGAAGATCCGACCAAAGACGATTTCATGGTGACGACCATGCAGGATATCACCGACCGGCTCAATACCATCACCGATGTGATCACTTACTTTCTGGCTTTCCTCGCCGCGATCTCGCTGTTCGTCGGCGGCATCGGCATCATGAACATCATGCTCGTTTCCGTGACCGAGCGTATCCGCGAGGTCGGGCTGCGCAAGGCTCTGGGCGCCAAACCGAACGATATCCTGATGCAATTTTTGGCCGAGTCCATCGTCCTGACCACCGCTGGCGGGCTGATCGGCGGCGCCCTCGGCTTCCTCACGACCATGGCGGTCGTGGCGATCATGCGCGCCAATCATCTCGACGTTCCCTATATCGTTTCGATGACGGCTTTCATCGGCGCCGCCGCGGTTTCCGCGTTCGTCGGCGTCGTCTTCGGCATCCAGCCGGCGCGCAAGGCGGCCGCGCTCGATCCGATCACGTCTCTCAGATATGAATAAGCGCTTGCGGCCGGCCGCGAAGAAGGTTTCCCGGACGGGGACCAAGAAAACCGCCGCCAAGTCAGGGGTCCGAAAATCGAGAGTCAAAAGCCGGGGGCCGCTCACCGGCACCATGATCTATAAGCACGCCACTTGTCCGCACTGGCTGTATTTCGACCGTTTCGGCGATCCTAAAAAGAAGATCCGTCAGTCGCGTTTCGCCGGACTGCTCCTCGAATCCGGGCTGCTATTCGAAAAAGAGGTCCTGGCCGGCCGGGAGTATTCCGAGGTCCGGGGCAGGGGAGAGTTAGCGCGGCAAAAGGCCACGTTGAAATTGATGAAAGCCGGAGCCGACCTGATCTATGGCGGCTGGCTCAAGAGCGGCGGCCGGGTCGGCGAACCGGACCTGCTCGAGAAACGGACCGACGCGTCGTCGAAATTCGGCGCGTATCATTACGTCGCCGTCGAGATCAAGAACGTCGAGAAACTTTCCGACGCGCTGCGGCTGAAACTCTCGTTCCTTTCCGATGTCCTCGGGGAAGTCCAGGGTTTCCAGCCGCCCTACGGTTACGTGCTGAACGGCGCCGGGCTCCTGATCGGTTTCGCGCTCCAGGAATTCAGCGAGCGCTACCGGACGACCATCGAGGAAATCGATCGCGCCCTCGGCGGCGAGTGTCCGCCGCCGCATCTGTCATCGTCCTGCAAGGCGTCGCCTTGGTTCAACGAATGCGCGGCCCTGGCCGAGTCCGGCCGCGACCTGGCGCTGTTATATAATATAAAGGAAAGGAACGTGCGGGCGCTGCGCGCCAGCGGCGTCGCCACGATCGACCAGGCACGGGAGATGGACGCCGTCGCGCTGGCCGAGAAGACCGGAATTTCGCGCTCCACGCTTGAGCGGCTGGCGCTTCAGGCCGCCGCGCTGATCGAAGGCAAACATCGTCTGCGCGGCCGGATCGAATTGCCGGCGGCGCCGGTCGAATATTTTTTCGACATCGAAGGCGACCCGCTGCGCCGCCTGGAGTACCTGTTCGGCCTGCTCGTCCGCGACCGGGCGGGGGAGCGGTATGAATATTTTCTCGCCGCGAAGCCCGAGGACGAAGCGCGGATGTGGCGGCGGTTCCTCGACTGGACCGAAAGCCTGCCGCCGCGGTTCGCTGTGTTTCATTATGGCACTTATGAACTCAGCCGGCTCGCGATCCTCGAGCGCCGCTACGGCGGTTCGACCGCTCTCGATCGTTTCCGCGCGGCTCTGGTCGACTTGAACGAGGTCGTGAAAGCGAACCTGATCCTGCCGTTGTATTTTTACGGCTTGAAACAGATCGGCAATTACATCGGCTTCGCGCGTTCGAAGCAGGTCGCCGGCGGCAGCGAATCAGTGGCTTTCTACGAGGACTGGTTAGAGAAAGGGGACCGGAAGAAACTCGAAGCCGTCATTGATTATAACAAGGACGATGTCGTCGCCACGGCGCGGCTTCGCGACTGGCTGGCGCAGGAGCAGGACAGCCATCAGGAAAACGGGAAATAGGCTCAGACTACGACAAAGATGTTTGCCCGCCGAACCGCTCTTTTCGGCCGATAGGTGGTTTACCCACAGAGTATTGGCGGTTAGTTTGCGTGCGTGTTATAATATAAAAACTTTGAAGATTTCGACCGGGTAAAAACAAGAAAAAATCACCGGATTCGTTGTGCTAAAAGGACAAAACATAATGGGAACCAATAGCATCATTGGCAAGATTCGATTGTCGGTCGGATACCATGAAGCTGTGAGTTTTTTCCCACTGGTAGTTTTACGCTCCGGATGAGGGCGTATTTTATTTCTATAATTATTTTTTTTTATTAACAAAATAAATTATTCATCGGCAGAACACCAACCTATGAGGATTCTGAATAAACTTTTTAAGAGGCTAGCCGGTTCGACGGTCGTCGCCGTCGCCGTTTTGGCGTTCGTCGTCCAGCCAGCAACAGCCGCTTTCACGTATAATCCTTTCGTCGTCAGCGCGAATGATATTTTTCCGGCCACCAACGCTTACCTCGCCCATACTTATGGGACGCGTTCTTCAGCCATCAGAAGCGATGGCACGCTTTGGCTGTGGGGAGTCGGCACGCAGTCGGGCGTGAAGTGGCTTAGGCCGGCGGAAGCCAACGCGGCCAATATCCAGAACGTCAAGTCAATAACTCAAAACGGATATTTTCTCAAGACTGATGGTACGGTGTGGAAGTTCACCGACCTGCTCACGGCGCCGACCCAGGTAGCGGGTTTGAGCAATATCATTGCGATCTCCGGTTACGAAAGTTACAGCGGTTATCAAACCGGACATACCTTGGCCCTCAAGATGGATGGCACGGTCTGGGCTTGGGGCGCCAACGCCTACGGTCAGCTCGGCAACGGAACAACGACTGCCAGCCTGACTCCGGTGCAGGTGACTGGTTTGACTGGCGTCACGACCATTGCTGCTGGCTCTGCCCACTCCTTGGCTCGCAAAGGCGACGGCACAGTCTGGGCTTGGGGCGTAGCAAGCGGCGGCGCGCTTGGTATTGGCAGTAATTTGGCCGGACTGGAAACGTGCGTCGGATCTTTTTGCAGCGTTATTCCCCGCCAGTCCCTCGGACTGACTTCCGTTACCACCATAACCGCTGGTTCTGGCCACTCCTTGGTCCGCAAATCCGATGGCACGGTCTGGGCTTTCGGAAAAAACAATTGGGGCCAAACCGGTCAGGATAACGCGAACATCGCTACGATGACGCCGACCCAGGTGGCTGGTCTTTACGGCATAGTCGCTTTGGCGGCCGGAGACTCGCATTCCTTGGCTCTCAGATCCGATGGCACAGTTCGGGCCTGGGGTTATGACGGCAGTTTCCAGTTAGGCACCGCTGCCGTGGAACACTGCTACGTCGGTACGCAGACTCATCCCTGCAGTTTCTTACCGGTCCAATCTGAACTGACGGGAGTGAACAATATCTCGGCTGGCAGTCAGAATTCTTACGCCATGAAATTAGACGGTTCGCTGTGGTCCTGGGGCGAAGGCAGCTATGGCCAGTTGGGCACCGGCACCACGTTTGATTCCGGCGTTCCGACGCAGATCACCTACACTGATCAGGCTGATTTGAGTCTCAGCGCGGTCGCTTCTGATTCCAGTCCCAGCGCCGGTCAGAACGTGACCTACGATATTTATCTGGCTAACAGTGCCGCTACTTTAAATTTATCCAACGATGGCCAGGTCGCTTATGGCGTCCAGGTTCGGGATCTGTTGCCGGCTGGTTTAACCTATGTGAGCCATGTCGCGACGCAGGGCACCTATGATCAGACGACGGGACTCTGGAACGTCGGCACAGTGATTCCTTCGACCAGTCCGAGACTGTCGATCACTGCTTCGGTAGGCGCTCAGTTCTTGGGAATGGACATCGTCAACGCGGTGGAGGTCGTGGCTACGAGCGCGACTGATCCGGATTCCACGCCTGGCAACGGTATTGCCAGCGAGGATGATTACGCGAGGATCATGGTCAGGCCCAATACTCCGCCAGTGGCCGTCAGTGATGCTGTGACCTTGGCGTATGGTACGGGCTCTTCGGATGTCACCGCGAGTTTGATGGCGAATGACACCGATGCCGAGGCGGATGTTCTTAGGCCCGCTTATGTTGATGGCGCCAGTGAATACAATTGCCCGGAATATGTTGCCTGGGATCCCATGAATGATCCTTATCCGCCAGCGCCGCTCGGTTATAGTTGTCTTTTGAACAGCGTCGGTATCGCGAGGTATTACAACGCCACCCAGAAAATTACTTTTACGCCTTCCGCTATCGGCACGGACGTTTTTAACTACGTGACTTCCGATGGGTACGAAAATTCCGGAGTCGCGACTGTTACGATCACTGTGACCGAAGCCGATATCGTGCCGCCGACTGTGGCTATTACTTCGCCAATCGATGAATCTTTGACCAACTCGACTTTGACCGATGTCACGGTCTCGGCTTCTGACGCCGGTTCGGGCGTTTCGACGGTCAGGGTTAACGGTATTGTCTGCGAAGGTTCGCCCGCGGATGGTATTTGGACTTGCGCTTCTGTCCCGCTCAGCATCGAAGGCGATAATATTCTTACGGCTACAGTTACGGATATCGCCGGTAATATCGCGACGGATTCCATTATTATCGCTCGCGACTCCATCGCCCCAGTCGTCGCCATCTCGGCTCCGATTGACGGTCTCCTCACGAATCAGAGCAGCGTCGCCGTCGCCTGGACGGTTGATGGTATCGCCCAGACCACGGATCTCACAGCC